>NZ_JBHWIR010000240.1:0-8950 GCF_042731835.1 Kitasatospora sp. NPDC059817
GCCGCGGCCGGGGCGCCGCCCGCCGGCGGGAAGCTGCGCGGGATCGGCCAGGCACCCGGCGCGGGCCCGGCGGGCGCCGCGGGGGCTGCCGGTGCGGCCGGTGCTGCCGGTGCTGCCGGTGCAGGGGCTGCCGCAGGGGCCGCCACGACCGGCGCGGCCTGCACCGGGGCGGTCTCCGCTACCGGCACCGCCACCGGCGCCGTCGCCGTCGCCGTCGCCGGAACGGGCGCGGCCATGGTCGCCGCCACCGGCACCCCCACCGCCATCGGCGCGGCGAACCCGCCCGCCGCCGCCCGGCGCTCCAGCTTGTCCAGCCGCGCCTGCAACGACAGCTCGTCGCTGTAGGCACCCGGCAGCATCACCCGGGCGCAGATCAGCTCCAGCTGCAGCCTCGGCGCCGCGTTGCCGCGCATCTCGGTCAGCCCGGTGTTGACGATGTCCGCCGCCCGGCTCAGCTCCGCCGAACCGAACGCGTCCGCCTGCGCCTGCATGATCGCGACCCGGTCCGCCGGGGCGTCGATCAGCCCCTTCTCCCCCGCCTCCGGCACGGTGGCCAGGATCACCAGGTCACGCAGCCGCTCCAGCAGGTCGGCGACGAAGCGGCGCGGATCGTGCCCGCCCTCGACCACCCGGTCGATCACCTGGAACACCGTCGCCCCGTCGTGCGCGCCGAAGGCGTCCACCACCTCGTCGAGCAGCGCCGAGTCGGTGTACCCGAGCAGCGAGGTCGCCATCTGGTACGTCACGCCGCCCTCGGCGGCGCCGGCCAGCAGCTGGTCCATGACCGACATCGAGTCACGCACCGACCCGGCCCCGGCCCGGACCACCAGCGGGAACACCGAGTCCTCGACCTGGATGCCCTCCCGGCCGCAGACCTCCACCAGGTAGTCGCGCAGCGTGCCCGGCGGGACCAGCCGGAACGGGTAGTGGTGCGTCCGGGACCGGATCGTCCCGATCACCTTCTCCGGCTCCGTGGTCGCGAAGATGAACTTGAGGTGCTCCGGAGGCTCCTCGACCACCTTGAGCAGCGCGTTGAACCCGGCCGAGGTCACCATGTGCGCCTCGTCCAGGATGAAGATCTTGTAGCGGCTGTGGACCGGCGCGAAGAACGCCCGCTCCCGCAGCTCGCGCGCGTCGTCCACACCACCGTGCGAGGCCGCGTCGATCTCGATCACGTCGATCGAGCCGGGCCCGCCGGTCGCGAGGTCGCGACAGGACTGGCACTCTCCGCAGGGCGTCGGCGTCGGCCCCTGCTCACAGTTCAGACAGCGGGCCAGGATGCGCGCACTCGTCGTCTTCCCGCAGCCGCGCGGTCCGCTGAACAGGTACGCGTGGTTGACCCTGTTGTTACGCAGGGCCTGCTGGAGCGGAGCGGTCACGTGCTCCTGCCCGATGACCTCCGCGAAGGTCTCGGGACGGTAGCGGCGGTACAGGGCTAGGGACACACCCCCGACGATATCGGGACGCGCCGACAAACGCGTCGCCCCTCGCCTCGCCACCGTCCCCCGGCGCCCCCGGCAACCGCCCGGGAACGCAAAGACCCCCCGTGCACCCGCCAGAGCCCTCTTACCCTTGCTGCCTTCCGGCCCTGGGGGGGTTCAGAGAGATAACGCCACACGAGGGGCTGACCCCCACACTACCGGATCCGAGCCCCCACGATCCACAGGCAACCCCACCCTCCCGCCTACGGGATTGCTGGTCGCGACCACCCCCGAACATGTACTAAGCTCTCCCACGGAGGATTCGCCTAGAGGCCTAGGGCGCACGCTTGGAAAGCGTGTTGGGGGCAACCCCTCACGAGTTCGAATCTCGTATCCTCCGCCGGCAGAAGGCCCGGACCGTTCCGACGGTCCGGGCCTTCGTCGTTTCGCGGTGCGGGGACACCGCTGGGTGAACTCCGCGTGCTGGGCGGTTCGACTGCGGCATAACTTTGAGTTATGAGACTTCACTCTTCGCGCACGAGGTTCTGGGGGCGGGTCGGCGTGGTCGCCGCCGCCGCGGTGGTGTTCGGCGCCACGGCGGTGGGTGGCGCCGTCGGCCGGGCGCCGTTCCTCGGGCCGCTGAACACCGTGTCACCGGTCGCCTCGACCGTGCCCGCGAACGGGGACCAGAACCCGTACGGCACGTTCGTGGTCCAGCACAGCGTGGGCAAGCTGCGCCGCGGCAACGTCCTCATCAGCAACTTCAACAACGGGCAGAACCTGCAGGGCACCGGGACCACCCTGGTCCAGGTCAGCCCGGACGGCACCGTCGGCGAGTTCGCCCGGATCGACCCGGCGAAGCTGCCCGGGCCCTGCCCCGGCGGGGTCGGGCTCTCGACCGCGCTGACCGTTCTGCCGGGCGGCTGGGTCGTGGTCGGCAGCACGCCCACCACCGACGGCACCTCCGCCACCGTCCAGGCCGGCTGCCTGCTGGTCCTGGACAGCAACGGGACGGTCCGCGAGACGATCGTCGGCGACGGCATCAACGGCCCGTGGGACATGACGGCCGCCAGCTTCGACGACCGCGACGAACTGTTCGTGACCAATGTGCTGAACGGCACGGTCGCGGGCGGCGGGGCCGAGGTCGACCAGGGCACCGTCCTGCGGATCACCCTGTGCCGGCAGGGCGACGCGCCGCCACAGCGGCTCGCGACCACCCGGATCGGCTCGGGCTTCGGCCAGCGGACCGACCAGGCCGCCCTGGTGATCGGCCCGACCGGCGTCGGGCTGGGCCACGACGACACGCTCTACGTGGCGGACACCCTCGCCAACCGGATCACCGCGATCCCCGACGCCGTCCACCGCACCACCGACGCGGGCACCGGCACCACCGTCAGCACCGGCGGCCACCTCAACGGGCCGCTCGGCCTGGCCGTCGCCCCGGGCGGCGACGTCCTCACGGTGAACTCCGGCGACGGCAACCTCGTCGAGACCACCCCCGCCGGCGACCAGGTCGCCGTCCGCACGCTCGACAGCAGTGGCACCCCGCCCGGCGCCGGCGCCCTGTTCGGGCTCGCGGTCGACCTCGACCACGACGCCGTGTACTTCGTCGACGACGCCGCCAACTTCCTGAACGTCCTCCACTGACCGCAACGGGCGGCGACAGCCGGAAGACCCGGACCGCCTCACGCGGTCCGGGCCTTCGTCGGCTCCACGGCCCCGACTGGCCGGCCGGTACCGGAAGTGACTTCCGCCCTCCCGCGCAGCGCCGCGAGGTGGACTAATCGAGCCTTAGTCTCGGAATTAGTCCAGGTTAGTACCTGGACGCACGGACACATGACGTGCAAGTATCTGTCCTGCCGCCAGACGGGCGACACGTCGGAGGGGAAGAAACATGACGCAGGACAGCCAGCAGTTCATCTCGGTGCCGGTGCCGGCTCAGTACGTCACGCAGGTGTACGCGTTCCTCGCGGAGCTCTCGGGGGCCGCTGCGGGGGCCGCGGTGGCGGCGGCGGCCGAGGGGGGGCCGCAGGAGGACGGCGAGTGGCCGTTCGTCGAGTGGACCGTGCAGGATCTGCGCCGGCTGACGGCCGATCCGCTGGACTCGGTACAGGCGGTGACCGG
Source organism: Kitasatospora sp. NPDC059817 (assembly GCF_042731835.1). Taxonomy (NCBI): domain Bacteria; kingdom Bacillati; phylum Actinomycetota; class Actinomycetes; order Kitasatosporales; family Streptomycetaceae; genus Kitasatospora; species Kitasatospora sp. NPDC059817. The sequence continues at coordinate 3,546 of NZ_JBHWIR010000240.1, forward strand.
GGTGCTCGACATCCTGGCGAAGCAGCCCGGCGAGCGGGTGAGTTACACGTCCCTGGTCGAGCTGCTCGATGTGGACCGGAAGCGGCTGCGCGGCGTGCTGTCCGCGTTCACCCGGGTCGTGCACAAGCACTACGGCCGGCGGAACTGGCCGATGAGCTGGGTGGAGGCGCTCAGTGACGGGGCCGAGTTCAAGTCGGAGTTCTTCTACACGGTGAGCGAGACCACCGCCAACCGGTGGCGGGCGGTCCGCGCCCAGGGCTGACGGCCCGCAGCCGGTTCGAGGCGGACGGCGCGGGCGGCCAAGGGGGGTTGGTTGCGGCCTGGCCGCCCGACGGGGCTGGACGCCGCGGTCAGGCCGCGGTGTCCAGCCGCCGGCGCTGGTCCTCGTCGAGCACCAGGTCCAGGGCGGCCAGGCTCTCGTCCAGCTGGGCGACGGAGCTGGCGCCCACGACCGGGATCGTCGGCACCGGGTGGCCCAGCAGCCAGGCGAGCACCACCTGGTTGACGGTGGCCCCGGTCTCCTTCGCCACCTCGGCCAGGGCGGCCAACTGGGCCTGCACCACCGGCCACTGGTACTTCTCGGACAGCGGCCGGTCGGGCCGGCAGTACGCGCCGCCGAGCAGCGGTGAGTAGGCCAGCAGCAGCAGCTCCGGCCGCTGCGCGACGTACGACAGCAGCTCCTCGTCGGCGTGCTTCTGGATGCCGAAGTCCGCGTCCGGCCGTGGCCGGAGGTAGCTGTGGCGCTGCTGGACGCACCGGTAGCCGGGCCAACCCCGCTGCTCGGCAAGCTCGTTGGCGGCAGCCAGGTCCGCGGCGCTGTGGTTGCTGCAGCCGAGCCGGCCGACCTTTCCGTCGGCCACCAGCTCGGCGAAGGCCCCGAGGGTCTCCTCGACCGGGGTGGACGGGTCCGTCACGTGGGCGTAGTAGACGTCCACGCGGTCGGTGCCGAGCCGGCGCAGGCTGCCCTCGGCCGCGTTGCGCAGCGCAGCGGCGGACAGCCCCTCCATGTGTTCGGGGAAGGGGAGTTCGGGCACCGGGCGGGCTCCTGCCTTGGTGGCGAGGACCAGTTCGTCACGGTTGCGCCGGCGGGCGATCCAGCGGCCGAGCAGTTCCTCGCTCTCGTGCCCCGTCCCGCCGGGGGCCCAGAAGGCGTAGTTGTTCGAGGTGTCGACGAAGGTCCCGCCGGCCTCGGTGAACCGGTCCAGTATCGCCGTCGCGGTCTGCTCGTCCACGGTGGTGCCGAAGGTCATGGCGCCGAGGCACAGCGCGCTGGCCTTCGGCCCGTCAACTCCGAGGCTGCGGTACAGCATCAGTCATCCCTCCCAGGGGTCGGTAATGGTGGTGCGGGCCGCGATCGGGCGTGGCGCGCCGCGATCCGGTCACCAGAATCATCACCCCGGCCGCGCCCGACTCGGCCAATGCGCAGACCAGCCGGGAGACCGTCCGATTCGTTCAAGACGGGGTGTCCGGGCGCCGCCTACCGTGACGGGCATGAACAGCACACCAGCACCGCAGTTCGCCGTCGTGGGCCTCGCCGTCTCGGACCTGGCCGCCTCGATCGCCTTCTACCGGCGGCTCGGACTCGCGTTCCCCGACGGGGCCGAGCAGGAGCCGCACGTCGAGGCCGTGCTGCCGGGCGGGCTGCGCCTGGCCCTCGACCCCGAGTCCACCATCCGCTCGTTCCATCCGGACTGGCGTCCGCCGGTGGGCGGCGGCCGGACGGCACTGGCGTTCCGGTGCGCCGACCCCGCCCAGGTGGACGCGGTCTACGAGGACCTGGTCGGCGCCGGGTACCACGGCGAGTTGAAGCCGTGGGACGCCTTCTGGGGCCAGCGGTACGCCGTGGTGCACGACCCGGACGGCAACGGCGTCGACCTGTTCGCGCCGCTGCCGGGCGCCGCGGACTGAGTCAACGGGGCAGCAGGGCGGTCGTCGGCATTCCCGCCAACTCCCGTACGTCGCGCGCCAGATGGGCCTGGTCGGCATAACCCGTCCGGGCCGCCGTCTCGGCGAGGGGCACGCCGGAGCGGGCCAGCGCGAGGGCGCGCTGCAAGCGGAGGATCCGGGCCAGGGTCTTGGGACCGTAGCCGAAGGCGGTCAGTGAGCGGCGGTGCAGTTGCCGCGCGCCGAGGCCGACCGCCTCGGCGGTCGCCGCGACCGAACGGCCGGCCGCCAGGGCATCGGCGACCGCCCGGACGAGCGGGTCCACCGGCCGCGCGTCGGCCGCCAGGCGCAGCGCCAACTCCTCCAGGGCCACGGCCGGGTCGGGCGCCGCGTCGATGCGCCCGGTGCGGCGGCGCACCTCGACTCCGGGCCGGAGGTCGGCCAGGTCGACCCGCCGGTCGCGCAGTTCGTGTGCGGGCACGCCCAGCAGGGCGGGGGCGGCGCCGGGCGGGAGGCGGACGCCCGCCCACGGGCCGCGCAGCCCCGGTCCGAGCTGGAAGGCGCGGGTGTCCGGCCCGGCGACGAGGAGCCGGCCCTCGGTCCAGAGCAGGTCCATGCAGCCGTCGGGCAGGACGAGCCCGGCCGCGCCGCCGCCCGTGCTCCCGACGGCCCGGCGCCTCCACACGACCGCTCCCGGCAGCCTCGACGCCCGCTCCGCGTACTCGGGGGACATGGGGCCCAGGCTACGCGCCGCCACCGGGCGCCGCCGGGGGTCGGCGACACGCCGGCGGCACGCCCTCGGCCCCGCGGCCGCGCGAGGCGGACGGGGCCGAGACGGACAGGAAAGGGCCGAACAGGACAGGGCCAGGCAGGGCAGGGCAGGGCAGGGCAGGGCAGGCTCAGCCCACCCGCTGGACGACCTCCGCCTCCACCTCCGCCGCGTCCTCGACCGGGCCCGCCGCCGGAGCGGTCTTCCGGCCGTCCCGCATCAGCACCAGGGTCAGCCCCGCGGCCGCCAGGACGGAGATCCCGCCCGCCGTGAAGGTGACGGAGGCCGCGGTGTTGAACGCGTCGCGCGCGGCGGCGGCCAGTCCGCCGTCCCCGGTGCTCGCGGCGAGGGCGAGCGCGTCCGTGATCGCGTGCTTCCCGGCGGCGGGCGTGTCGGTGGGCATCGAGCCGGTGAAGGTGCTGGACAGGACGGCGCCGAGGATGGCCACGCCCAGCGCGGAACCGGACTGCTGGATGGTGTCGTTGAGCGCGGAGCCGACGCCGGCGTGCTCGCCGGGGATCGCGCCCATCAGCGCATTGGACGCGGCCGGCATCGCGAGGCCGGAGCCGGCGCCCAGCACCAGCATGGCCAGGGCGACCTTGGCGAAGCCGTCGCCGACCGAGAGCGTGGCCAGCAGCCCGAACCCGGCCGCGATGATCAGCATGCCGGCCGAGGTCGTCACCCGCGGGGCGACCTTCTTGCTGAGCACGGCGCCGATGGCGTTGAACACCAGCGAGGCGACGGCCAGCGGGAGGAACGCCAGGCCGGTGTCGGTGGCCGAGAACTTCAGCACGAACTGCAGGTACTGGGTGAGGACCAGCATCAGGCCGCCGGTGGCGAAGGTCAGCAGGACGAGCGAGAAGCTGGCCCCGGTGAACACCCGGTTGCGGAACAGCTTGAGCGGGACCATCGGCGAGTCGGTCCGGACCTGGCGGACGGCGAACCCGGTCAGCGCGAGCACCCCGACGACGAGCGTGCCGAGCGTGCCGGGGCTGGTGATGCCGTCCCGGGGCAGCACGGTGATCGACCAGACCAGCGCGGTCATCCCGGTCATCGAGAGCACCATGCCGGGCAGGTCGGGCCGGCGCCACGGCCCCCTGGACTCCGGCATCAGCACGACCGCCGCGATGACGGCGACCACCGCGACCGGCACGTTGAGCAGGAAGACCGCGCCCCACCAGAAGTGCGCGATCAGCGCACCGCCGAGCACCGGCCCGCCGATCATGCCGATCATGGCCACCGCGCTCCACGCGGCGATCGCCTTGGGCCGTTCCTCGTCGTCGAAGACGGTGATCAGGATGGAGAGCGTGCTCGGCATGACCAGGGCTCCGCCCACGCCCATCAGCACGCGTCCGGCGATGAGCTGGCCGGGGCTGTCGGCGACGGCCGCGACCAGGGAGGCGGCGCCGAACACCACCAGCCCGATGATCATCATCTTCCGCCGGCCGAACCGGTCGGAGAGGCTGCCCGAGGTGAGCAGCAGCCCGGCGAAGACCAGGATGTACGAGTCGATGATCCACTGGATGTCCTCGGCCCCGGCCCCGAGGTCCGCCGCGATCTGCGGGATGGACACCGTGAGCACCATGTTGTCGACCACCAGCACCAGGCTGCTGAGACAGAGCACGACCAGGATGAGCCAGCGGCGCGGATGTCGGTCCACCGCGGTCCCCCTTCGAAGTGAGCGCGCCGGCCGTAGCCGGACGGAAGTCGTCGCGGGTGCACCGCGGTCCGTCCCCACGGCCGCGGTGCACCTCGCTCCGCACACTGTGCGGACGCCACACACTGTACGTAGACCGCACAGTGTTCGCAAAGCCGCACGGTGTGCGGCGCGGCTTATGCTGAACGGAGCAGCCGAGCCGAGCACAGGCGGGCGAAGACCGAGAGGAGGGCCGGATGCCGGCCAGGTCGAAGGACGCGCCCGGGACACCGTGGAGCCGCCCCGAGCGCCCCCGGCGCGAGCAACCGGCGCTCAGCCGGGCCCAGATCGTCGCGGAGGCACTCGCCATCCTGGACAGCGACGGCATCGAAGCCCTGAGCATGCGCAAGCTCGGCGCCCGCCTCAACGCCGGCGCCACCTCGATGTACACCCACGTCGCCAACAAGGACGAACTGCTCGCCCTGGCCGTCGACGAGGTGTTCGGCAAGATCTGGATCCCGGCGGTCACCGACACGAACCCGGCGGACTGGCGCGCCACCGTCGCCGAGTGCGCGGGCAGCGTGCGCCAGGTCATCCTGCGCCACCCGTGGATGGTGTCGGTGATCGGCGACCTGGGGCTCGTCTACTTCGGGCCGAACTGGATGCGCCTCTCCGAGGCCCTGCTCACCTTCCTGGAGGCAGCCGGCTTCACCCCGATGGAGGCCAGCGACGCGATGAGGGCCCTGCTCGGCTATGTCATCGGGACGGCCAGCGTGGAGGCCTCCTGGCTGAGCGCACTGGCCCGGCACGGCCGGGAGGAGCAGGGCTGGATGGACGAACTCCTGCCCGCCATCATCGAGGCCACCCGGGACTTCCCGCGCCTGCACCGCCTCTACACCACCGACGCCAACGGGGTGACCGACGGCTCCCGCGACAGCGGCTTCACCAACGGCATCCGGCTGATCCTGGACGGCATCGAGGCCACTCGGCAGGCCCGGCCTGCCAGTTGACGGAGTGTCAGTTCCGGCTCAGCGCCCGGGCCCCGACGTAGCCCGGCCCCGAACCGACCGCGCCGCCCGCACCACCGACCGGGCCGCCGGGGCGGGCAGTCGGTGG
>NZ_JBHWIR010000241.1:0-8902 GCF_042731835.1 Kitasatospora sp. NPDC059817
AGGCGCTGGTCACCCTCAGCCGGGAGTGGGGCGGCCGGGCCCCGGGCGGGGGGGGCCGGGGCGGGGGGGGCCCGGGCGGGCGGGGGCCGGGCGGGCCGGGGGGGGCCCGCGGGCACCGTACGGGGGTCGGTGCCGTCGGGCCTACTCCGACGCAGGTTCCAGCCCGGCCGACCGGGCGGCGGTGCGGAGCAGGGCGCGGAGCATGGGGGTGGTGAGGCGGCCGGTGTTGGTGTTGCGCGGGCTCACGTGGTAGCAGCCGTACAGCTGGAGGGCGGGGCCGCCGTCGGTGGCGGGGAGGACGGCCAGGGCGCCGTGGCCGAAGGCGGGGCGGGGCCGGGGGACCTGCCAGCCGGCCTGCGCGAGGGCGGGCAGGAGGGCCTGCCAGGCGAAGCCGCCGAGGGCGACGACGGTCCGTACGGTGGGGCGCAGCAACTGGAGTTCGCGGGTGATCCAGGGGCGGCAGGTGTCGCGTTCGGCGGTGCTGGGCTTGTTGTCGGGCGGGGCGCAGCGGACCGGGTCGGTGATGCGGACGCCGTGCAGGTGCAGGCCGTCGCCGTACCGGACGGACTCGGGGCGGTTGGCGAGCCCGAGGTCGTAGAGCGCCGCGTAGAGCAGGTCGCCGGACGGGTCGCCGGTGAAGATCCGGCCGGTGCGGTTGGCGCCGTGGGCGGCGGGGGCGAGGCCGACCAGGACGAGCGGGGCGTCGGGCGGGCCGAAGCCGGGGATCGGGCGGGCCCAGTAGTCCCAGTCCAGGTAGGCGCGGCGCTTGGTGCGGGCGGTCTCCTCGCGCCACTCGACCAGGCGCGGGCAGGCCCGGCAGTCGGTGACGACGCGGTCCAGCGCGGTGAGCGAGATGGCGCGGGCGGCGGCCTCGGCGGGGTGGCGGGGGTGGCCGGGGTCGTCGGCGGCGGCGGACTGCGGCATGGCCCCGATCCTAGTAGGGCTTTGTCAGGTCCTGTGGTGGGAGCGGGGCGGATGCGGGTCGGTCGCATATCGGGCAGGCACCGGTCCAGGGGGCCTGGGCGGGTGAGGCATCCCTCCCCTCGCCTGACCATCCGTGGCGCCCGACAAAGCCCTACTGGGCCCTGTCCCGCCGCACCCGCTGGGCGGTCTGGACGGTGGCCTGGTTGAACCGCCGGGTGACGGTGGCCCGTCGACCGGGTTGGGCCCGGTGATCGGGGCGGTGGCGAGAAGGTCCGGTGGGACCGGGAGGCAGCAATGGTGGAGAACGGGTACGCGGGTCCGTCTCGACGGCAGGTCCTGACGGCTGGCGCGCTGGCCGGCGCGACGGTGCTGAGTTCCGGCATGTGGGCGACCGAGGCGTCGGCGGCGGCACCGCCGGCGATCTTCTACTCGCCGCACCAGGACGACGAGGCGTTGGGCCTGGCCGGGGCGATCCTGGAGCACAAGGCGGCCGGCCGGCCGGTGTACCTCGTGCTGGTGACACGGGGAGAGAACGACGGGCTGGCGAAGCTGATGAACACCGATCCCTGCCCGCTGACCACAGGCTCGGACCGGCACCCCTGCGCGGCCGGCGGCCACCACGGGGTGAACTGGCCGACCGACGGCAGCAGCAAGATCGTCCCTTGCCGGACGGCCGAGTTCATGGCCTCTGCCGCCACCCTCGGGGTCGACAAGGTGATCAACCTGAAGATCGTCGACTCCCCCTACGGGGGGCCCGATGCCTTCGCCCGGTTCGTCGCCACGGTCAAGTCGAAGATCGCGTCCATCGCGCGGCAGTACCCGGGCGCCTCGCACAAGTTCACCGCGGGCTGGCTGGAGATCACCGACACCCACAAGGCGATCGCCGACGCGGCCGTGCAACTGGCCCGCGAGGGCAAACTCACCGACGTGCGCTTCAATTTCGTCTACGCCTACGACCAGCCGCTCGGCTCCCGCGCGAACGGTGCCGCCTACGTGCTGGACATCCCTGCCGCGCACATGGCGACCAAGCGCAACGCCATCTACTGCTACAACACCTGGGCCCCGTCCCGGAACCTCTACGCGCTCGGCTACCACAGCGTCCCGAACAAGCTGGAGTCCGCGCACAACGACCCGCACGAGTACGTCTTCACCCTCCCCAACAACTCGTACCAGTTCGGGAGCATCACGGCCCCGCACCCGGAGTGGTCGTAACAGAACAGGGCCGGGGTCGGGCTGTCGGCGGACGGCCCGACCCGGATTCCCGCTCAACCCCGCGGGACGAACCGGTCACCACCGCCCCACCGATCCCCGAGCGGGTGATCGTCTCGCAGCGACGTTCGAGGCCGGACAACCCCCCGACCCCCACCACAGGACCTGACAAAGCCCTCCTAGGGCTCGCGCTGGGCTCGCACCGGGCCCGCATCGGCCGTGCACCGAGCTCGTGCCGGGCCCGTATCGGCCCTGCGCCGGCCTGCCCGGGCAGGCGTAGCGTGGAATCAGCTGCTCCGGCGGCCCCCCGGCTGGGCCGGGTCGGCGACGTCCGGGGCTGGCTGGTGCGCGAGGAGGCCTCGCCGAGGCCGCAAGGAGGCCGCGATGATCGTCGATGCGGTGCTGGGTGCCATCGGGGGGCTGGTCGGGCTGGGGGCGATCTGGGCGGGCCTGAGCGTCCGGGTCGTCCAGCAGTTCCAGAAGGGAGTGGTGTTCCGCTTCGGCCGGGTGCGCAGGGAGGTGCGCGAGCCCGGGCTGGTGGGGCTGCTGCCGATCGCGGACAAGCTGCGCAAGGTGAACGTGCAGATCGTGACGATGCCGATCCCGGCGCAGGAGGGCATCACCCGGGACAACGTGACCGTCCGGGTGGACGCGGTGGTGTACTTCCGGGTCGAGGACCCGGTGAAGGCGATCGTCAACGTGCAGGACTACCACTTCGCGATCTCCCAGGTGGCGCAGACCTCGCTGCGCTCGATCATCGGCAAGAGCGAGCTGGACGACCTGCTGGCCAACCGCGAACCGATCAACCAGGGGCTGGAGTTGATGATCGACAGCCCGGCACTGGGCTGGGGCATCGAGATCGACCGGGTGGAGATCAAGGACGTCGCGCTGCCGGAGTCGATGAAGCGCTCGATCGCGCGGCAGGCGGAGGCCGAGCGGGAGCGGCGGGCGCGGATCATCACGGCGGACGGTGAGTTCCAGGCCTCGGCCCGGTTGTCGGAGGCGGCGGCGGTGATGAGCGCGACCCCGGCGGCGCTCCAACTGCGGCTGCTGCAGACGGTGGTGGAGGTGGCGGCGGAGAAGAACTCGACGCTGGTGCTGCCCTTCCCGGTGGAGCTGCTGCGCTTCCTGGACAGCGCGACGGACAACCAGCAGCGGGCTGCGGTGAATGCCGCGGCGGCAGCGGCGAAGGCCGCCGAACGGGCCGCCGTGGAGGGGAAGGAGGCGGCGAAGGCGGAGGTCGAGCAGGACAGCTCGAAGCACGAACTCCCGCCGCTGGAGGAATTGTTGGACCAGTCGCCGGTGCCGGATGCGGACGCGCCGGGCGGGCGCGCGGAGCCGGACCAGGCGGCCTGACCGGCGCCCGGTGGCGGCCTCCGCGGGCCCGGACCAGGATGGACAGGGGAGCCGAAGCCAGGCCAGGAGGCGGGACCATGACCAGAGCCAGCGACATCATGCACCCGGGCGCGGAGTGCATCCGCGAGCACGAGACGCTCGCCGCCGCCGCCCGGATCATGCGGGAACGACACGTCGGCGCGCTGCCCATCTGCGGGGAGGACGACAAGCTGCTGGGCATCGTGACCGACCGCGACATCGTGCTGCGCTGCGTCGCCGAGGGCCGGGACCCGGCCGCGGTGACGGCGGGCGAGCTGGCCCTGGGCCGGCCGATGACGGTGGAGGCGGACGAGGATGCGGAGCAGGTGCTACGGGTGATGGAGCAGTACCGGGTGCGCCGGCTGCCGGTGATCAACCACCCGGAGCACAAGCTGGTCGGGATGATCAGCGAGGCGGACATCGCGCGCGGGCTGCCGCAGGCCCGGGTCGCGGAGTTCGTGTCGGCGGTCTGCGCGGAGGAGGCGCCCGCGGAGGAGGCGGCCAAGGCCGGGGCCTGACGGCGTCGGCTGATCCGGGCCGGGGGGTCAGTGCCAGCTGTGGCGGATCAGGGACGCGGCGAATCAATCAGGGCATCGTCCGGCCAGCGTGTCTAGGTGGCGGCGCAGCACGGCGCGCAGTTCGTCCGGGCCGACCAGGTCCGGGTGCTGGACGGCCTGGAGGGTGAGGCCGTCGAGCAGGGCGGAGAGGCGGCGGGTCTCGACGGCGAGGTCGAGGCCGGGCGCCAGGGCGCCGGAGCGCTCGGCCTCCGTCAGGACGCGGTGGATCAGCCCGTCCAGTCCGGCCTGCAACTCGGCGGCGCGGGAGCGGAGTTCGGGGCGGGTGCGGGCAGCGGTGACGAAGGACAGCCAGAGCGCGGACTCCTCCCGGCGCTCGGCGTCCAGCGGGAGGGTCTCGGTGAGGAGTTCCTCGACCTGTGTGCGGCGGTCGGTGCCGCCCTCCGGGTCGAGCAGGGTGTGGGCGTGGGTGCGGATGCGGCTGTCGATGCGGCGGGCCAGCTCCTGCATCGCGAAGATCATCAGTTCGGAGCTGCCGGCGAAGTAGTGCCGTACCGAGCCGATGGCGAGCCCGGCCTCGTCCGCGACGTTGCGTAGCGAGGCGCGTTCCAGCCCCTCTCGGGCGGCGACGCGGAGCACGGCGTCGGCGACGGCCTGGCGGCGTTCCGCGGGGTCCACGATCTTGGGCATGTTGCCGTTATAGCACGGTCGAGCTAAATTGCTGATTTAGCATGGTCGAGCTAAAAAACTCCCGGGGAGAGGTGTGCCGATGAACGTCTGGCTGCAAGCGGGGTTGATCGCCGTCGTGGTCGTGGTGGTGGTGATCCGGCGGCTGCGTGGGGAGCCGCTCAATGCCCGGGACCTGTTCGCGCCGCCGGTGGTGCTGACCGCGATCGGGTTCTGGTCGCTGGTGCGGCGCCCGGGTCTGGGTGCGGGTGACTATGCCTGGGTGGCCGCCGGTGCCGCGCTCGGCGTCGGACTCGGGGTGCTGCGCGGCATCACCGTCACGCTGTTCGAGCGCGACGGTGTGGCGTGGCAGCGGTACACCGGCCGGACTTTCCTGGTCGCCGCCGGCTCCCTCGCGGTGATGGCGGGCTTCGGCCTCCTCGCCGGCCGCTGCGGTCTCGCTCCGGATGCCCGGCCGGTGCAGTTGTCGATCGGCGTGGGCTTCCTCGGTGAGGCCCTGGCGGTCGGCTGCCGGGTGCTCGTCGCGGGTCTTCCCTTCGCGCCCGAGCGACGGGGTCTGAATCCGTCACTCGGCGCGGATCGAATCAGGCGGTAACTTTGGTTGTCGTAGGCCGGTTCGGTAACTATGGTTGTCGCATGACATCGATCGAGATCACCCCCGAGGAGCGGTCCGAGCTGGCCAGGGCGCTCGGTGACGCACTGAACCCCCTTGCCAGGGCTGTTCGTTCGCGCGAGACCGGGCTGCCCGAGGACCGGATGTGGAACGCGGACCCGGCCGAGGTCGCGCTCTCCGTCCTCGCCACCTGGAAGGTGGTGGACACGGAGGTCAAGCGGCTGACCGCGATCGCGGCGGCGACGGCGGGTTCCTACGGCGCGAGCTACGAGCAACTGGGTGCGGCCTGGGGCATCACCCGGCAGGGCGCCCGGAAGAAGTGGCCGGAGGCCCGCCCGGCGGCGCCGCAGGGCATGCTCGAACTGTTCGGCGGAACGGCCGAGTTGGGGCAGGAGGAGGAATCCGGCGGCTGGCGCTGGGCGGGCGTCGGCGCCGACGGCGCGCGCGGCGCGGCCGACCGCGGCTACCCGACGAAGGAGGAGGCCGCGGCCCGCGCCGGGGCCTTCCTCGGCGAGCACGCCGCGCCCTAAGTGCGCCCCCGAAGCGCCCGGGCGATCAGTTCCGCCAGGTGCAGGGCCTGGCGGCCCTGGGCGAGTTGGGTGATCTGGGTGCGGCAGCTGAAGCCGTCGGCCAGGATCACCGTGTCGGGGGCGGCGGCCCGGACCTCGGGCAGCAGGACGCGCTCGGCGATCGCCTCGGACACCTCGAAGTGGCCCCGCTCGAAGCCGAAGTTGCCGGCCAGGCCGCAGCAGCCGGAGTCCAGCACCCGGTTGTGCAGGCCGAGTCGGGCCTCGACCCGGCGGTCGGCGGCGCTGCCGAGGACGGCGTGCTGGTGGCAGTGGGTCTGGGTGACGGCGTCCAGCGGGACGTACGGGAGCGGGGCGTCGGGGGCGTACTGGTCGAGGAACTCGGCGAAGGTGCGGGTGCGTTCGGCGAGCGGGCGGCCGTCCGGGCCGAGCAGTCGGGGCAGGTCCTCGCGCAGGGCGGCGGTGCAGCTCGGGTCCATCCCGACCACCGGGGTGTCGGCGGGCAGCCCGGTGTCGGCCAGCGTCCGCAGGCTGCGCCGCAACACCCGGCGGGCGGTGCCTAGTTGGCCGGTGGAGTACCAGGTCAGGCCGCAGCAGACCGGGCCGGCGGGCAGCCGCACGTCGAAGCCCAGGTGCTCCAGCACCTCGACGGCGGAGCGCAGCACGTTCGGCTGGAGGTGGTCGGAGAAGGTGTCCGGCCACAGCAGCACCGGCCGTGCCCCCGCCGGGGCCGGGTGCGCGGTGCGGTGGCGGCGGTACCAGCGGGTGAAGGTCTCCGGCGGGAGGACCGGCAGCACCCGGCGCCGGTCGACTCCGCCGAGTAGCTTGAGCAGCCCGGCGGCCGGGGAGCGGGCGAGGGTGTTGGCGGCGCCGGGGGCGAGGGCGGCGGCCCGCAGCCAGAGCGGCAGCCAGCCCATCGAGTAGTGGGCGAGCGGGCGCGGGCGGTGCCGGTAGTGCTGGTGGAGGAACTCGGCCTTGTAGGTCGCCATGTCGACATGGACCGGGCAGTCGCTCGCGCAGCCCTTGCAGCTCAGGCAGAGGTCCAGGGCCTCCCGGACCTCCGTCGAGCGCCAGCCGTCGGCGATCGCCGCGCCGCCCTGGCGGCCGGGAGGTGCCGCCATGCCGCGCAGCATCTCGGCCAGCAGCCGGGCCCGGCCCCGGGTGGAGTGCCGTTCCTCGCCGGTGGCCATGTAGCTGGGGCACATCACCCCGGTGTTCGGGTCCACGCACTTGGCGACGCCGACGCAGCGGTGCACGGCCTTGGCCAGGCTGCCGCCGTCCTGCTCGTACGGGAGGGCGAGCGGCAGCGGGCGGCGCGGGGCGGTGACGAAGCGCAGGTCGGCGTCGAGCGGGCGCGGGTCGACCAGCGCCCCCGGGTTGAGCAGGTGCTCGGGATCCCAGATCCGTTTGAACTCGCCGAACAGGGCGATCACCTCGGGCGGGTACATCCGGGGCAGCAGCTCGCCGCGGGCCTGCCCGTCGCCGTGCTCGCCGGAGAGCGAACCACCGTAGGAGACCACCAGGTCGGCGGCCTGCTCCAGGAACTCCCGGAAGACCAGCACCCCGGCGGGCTCGTCCAGCGGGAAGTCGATCCGCAGGTGCACGCAGCCGTCGCCGAAGTGCCCGTACGGCACGCCGTGCAGGCTGTGCCGGCGCAGCAGGGCGCGCAGGTCCCGCAGGTAGTCGCCGAGGCGCTCGGGCGGGACGGCGGAGTCCTCCCAGCCGGGCCAGGCCTCGCCGCCGCCGGGCAGCCGGGTGACGATGCCGGCGCCCGCCTCCCGGACGGCCCAGAGCTGGCGCTGCTCGGCCGGGTCGGTGACGAGGGCGACGGAGGCGGAGCGCTCGCGGCGCACCGCGTCGGCGAGCCGGCGGGCCGCCTGGTAGGCCTCGACCGGGGTGGCGCCGCCGGTCTCCAGGAAGAGCCAGCACTCGCCCGCGGGCAGCCGGTCCAGCGCGGGCGGGCGGGGGCCGGCGGCGAGCAGTGCGGCGATCAGGTCGGCGGACATGCCCTCGGCGGTGAGCGGCCCGAGCGGCAGCAGCGCGGGGACGGCGTCGGCGGCGGCGCCCTCGTCGGGGTAGCCGGCCACCACCAGGGCGCGCGCGGGCGGCTCCTCGACCAGCCGGACGGTCGCGCCGAGCAGCACCGCGCAGCTGCCCTCGGTGCCGGTGAGCGCGCGGGCCAGGTCGTGGCCGTGCTCGGGCAGCAGGGCGTCCAGCGGGTAGCCGGAGGTGCGGCGGGGCAGCGCGGGCAGGCCCTGGCGGATGGTGGCGAGGTTGCGGTCGGTGAACTCCTGGAGCTGCCGGTGGAGTTCACCGGGCCGCCCGGGCAGGGCACGGAGCGCGGCGCGCTCCTGCGGGGTGAGCCGGCCGCCCACGGTCAGCTCGGTGCCGTCCGCGAGCAGCAGCTCCAGCCGCTCGACGTTGTCCGAGGTGCGCCCCCAGGCGAGCGAGTGCGAGCCGCAGGAGTCGTTGCCGATCATGCCGCCGAGGGTGCAGCGGCTGTGCGTGGACGGGTCGGGGCCGAAGCGCAGCCCGTACGGCCGGGCGGCGCGCTGGAGGTCGTCCAGCACGGTGCCCGGCTGGACCCGGGCGGTGCGGGCCTGCGGGTCGACGTCCAGGACGGCGCCGAGGTGGCGGCGGAAGTCCAGCACCACCGCGCCCGGGCCGATCGCCTGCCCGCCGATGCTGGTGCCCGCCCCGCGCGGCACCACCGGCACGCCGTACTGACGGCAGAGCGCGACGGCGGTGCGGACGTCGTCGAGGTCGGCGGGTTTGACCACGCCGAGCGGCAGCTGCCGGTAGTTGGACGCGTCGTGGCTGTAGACGGTCCGCTCGGCGGTGCCGAAGCGGACCTCCCCGCGCAGTACGGCGGCCAGTTCGCGGGCCAGCTCGGCCCCGGGGGCTGCGGACGGACGGCTCACCAGGGACCTCCGGGCGGGTGCGGCGACGGCTCCGGCCGATCATGGCAGCCGCGCGCCCGCAGGGGTACCGGCCACGACCGGGGTACCGCCGATGGGGTGTCGGTCGGCGCCGACCGGACAGGACCTCGGCCC
>NZ_JBHWIR010000242.1:0-8880 GCF_042731835.1 Kitasatospora sp. NPDC059817
TCGTGGTCCGCTGCGCTGCTCTGCTCGCGCTCGGCGGCGCCGTCCTGTTCGCGGTCTGCTGCGCTGTTCTGCCTGCGGTCGCCTGCCGTGGTGAGGCAGGCGCCGTGCGCGGCCAGGGTGTGGCTCCCGCCCGGTGCCGGGGAGATGGCGAAGGTCTCGGCGGCGGGGTCGGTGCCGCAGTCGGCCGTGCCGGGGTGCCGCCCGGTGCCGTCGAGGGTCAGGCAGCGTCCGCTCGCGGCGTTGACCAGCCGGTAGCCGTCGGTGGTGCGGTGCAGCTGCCAGCGCTGGCTGAGCAGCCCCTGGCAGGCCGCGCCGACGACGGGCGTGCCGGCCGCCGACTGCGCGTACTGCGGGCCGAGGCAGCCGCCGTCCAGGACGGAGCCGAGGACGTAGCCGCCGCCGTCGACCAGCGCGGCCGGGCCGTCGGCTCGGGCCGGTCCCGCGCCGACGGCCTGGACGGCGAGTACGGCCAGGGCAGCCAGGACCGCTGAGCCCGGGGGCAGGGCGCGGACCGGTCGGCGGCGCGGGGCGCGGGTGGGGGGCATGGGGGCTCTCCTGTCGGACGGGTGGCGGTGCGTCAGGGGGCGGGGCGGCGTGCGCGGGCAGGGGTTTGAACGTTCAAATCCCTCGAGCGGCGCTGAGTGACATGTGCAATGTCACATGCTCATCCGAGCTGCGTCAACGGTCGGCGCACGGTCGGCTGCCGCCCTCCGGACTCGCCCTCCGGGTGCGCGCGCCGGGAGCCGGGGCCGCCCGGCGTCAGCGCGGTGCGGTGACCGGCATCAGCGCAGGGCGGTGACCAGCATCAGCGCGGCCACGCCGAGCAGGGCGAACGCGAAGGCCCGTTGCAGGGTGCGCCCGCTGAGCCGGTCGGCGAGCCGCTTGCCGTCCCAGGCGCCGAGGATTGCGGCCCCGGTGAAGGGGGCGGCGACGGCCCAGTCGATGGCGCCGGTCGCGCCGAGGCGGGGCAGCAGCGCGGCCAGCGCGTTGGCGGTGATCACCAGCAGGCTGGTGCCCACCGCCTCGGCCATGGTGAAGGCGAGTACCGAGACCAGCGCGGGGACGGCGAGGAACCCGCCCCCGACCCCCAGCAGCCCGGTGACCGCGCCGAGCCCAGCGCCGGTCGCCGTCGAGCGGCCCCACCCGGCGGCGGAACGTTCCTGCGCGGCGGCCTTCGGCGGCACCAGCATCCGCCAGGCGGCCAGCCCCGCCAGCACCGCGAACGCGCCGGTCAGCAGCGCCCCGGGCAGGTGCGCCGAGAGCGCCCCGGCGGCCGTGGCGGCGGGCAGCCCGGCGGCGGCGAACAGCGCGCCGGTGCGCCAGCGGACCCGGCCCGCCCGGGCGTGCGCGAGCAGGCCGGTCAGCGAGGTCGCGGCGACGATCACCAGGGCGGCCGTGGTGGCCAGGGCCGGGCTGAAGCCGAGCAGGTAGACCAGCGCGGGGACGGCGAGCATGCTGCCGCCCCCGCCGAGGCCGCCGAGGGCGAGGCCGACCACGGCCCCGGCGGCCAGCGCCAGGAGCAGCGCGGTCATATCGCGCCCCCGGCGCCCCTGGAGCTCCCGCCGCCATCGCTACTGCTGCTGCCGCTGCCGCCGCCGCTGCTGCCGCCCGGCGTGGTGACCGGCAGCCCGGCCCGCTCCCAGGCGGCCATGCCGCCGACGACGTTCAGTACCTCGACGCCGCGTTCGGCGAGCAGCTGCGCCGCCCGCCCGGAGCGGTTGCCCGAGTGGCAGATCGCCAGGACGAGCAGTCCGTCCGCCTCGGGCGGCAGCGGTTCGCGGGCGGCCAGGGCGATCAGCGGCAGGTGGAGGGCGCCGGGGGCGTGGCCGGCCGTGAACTCGCCGCGCTCCCGGACGTCGAGCAGGACGGCTGCGCCGGTGCGGGCGAGCCGGTGGGCCTGGGCGGGGGTGGTCTGCCCGGGGTTGGGCGGCAGCGGGGGCATGTGGTTCTCCGATGGTCCGGTGTGGGCCGGGCGGGCGTCCCGGAGGCGTGGGCGCCTCCTCGGCGCCACCCGTCTCCGACGGTGGCGGCCGGTCCCGCGCGATGTCCACCATAGTACCCCCGGGGGTATTATCGACTCCGTTCGGCGACACCCCGCCCCGTATCGACCGTGGGGCCGTATGCTGTCGCTCATACCGGTGGGGGTATTGAGATTACGCCGAGGCGCCCGACGCCGCCCAGGAGGCTCCCCGTGTACTTCGCCCAGTTCTACCTCGACTGCCTCTCCCAGGCCTCGTACCTGATCGCCGACGAGCGGACCGGCCGCGCCGTCGTGGTTGACCCCCGCCGCGACGTCGACGAGTACGTCGCCGATGCCGAGGCCCGCGGCCTGACCGTCGAGGCCGTCATCAACACCCACTTCCACGCCGACTTCCTCGCCGGCCACCTCGAACTGGCCGACCGCACCGGCGCCTGGATCGGCTACGGCCGCCGGGCCGAGACCGAGTACCCGATCCGCAAGCTCGCCGACGGCGAACGGATCGAACTCGGCGACGTCGCCCTCCAAATCATGGAGACCCCCGGCCACACCCCGGAATCGATCAGCATCCTGGTCTACGAGCAGCCCGACGACACCGTCCCGTACGGCGTGCTCACCGGCGACGCCCTGTTCATCGGCGACGTCGGCCGCCCCGACCTGCTCGCCTCCGCCGGCGTCACCGCCGACGAACTCGGCGCCATGCTCTACGACAGCGTCCACCACAAGCTGATGGGCCTGCCCGACGAGACCCTCGTCTTCCCCGCCCACGGCGCCGGCTCCGCCTGCGGCAAGAACCTCTCCACCGACCGCCAGTCCACCATCGGCCGCGAACGCGCCACCAACTACGCCTGCGCGCCGATGGACGAGCAGGCCTTCGTCGCCCTGGTCACCGACGGACAGCCCACCGCCCCCGGCTACTTCGGCTACGACGCCGACCTCAACCGCCGCGAGCGCGAACTCTTCGACCCGGCCGCCGTCCGCCCCCTGACCGGCACCGACTTCCTGCGCCTTCGCGCCGAGGGCGCCCTGGTCGTGGACGGCCGCGACCCGGCCGCCTTCGCCGCCGGACACCTCGCGGAATCGTTCAACATCCCTGCCGATGGGCGCTTCGCCGAACAGTCCGGCACCGTGCTCGCGCCGGAGAACGAACTGCTGGTCATCGCCCCGCAGGAGCGCGGCGCGGAACTCGTCACCCGCCTGGCCCGGATCGGCTTCGACCGAGTGACCGGCTACCTCGCCGACCCGGAGGAGCTCTTCCTCGCCCACCCCGACCTGATGCGCCAGGCTGCCCGCCTCACCGCGCACACCCTGCGCGAGGAACTCGCCCACCAGCAGCCCCCACTGGTCGTCGACGTCCGCGGCGCCGCCGAGCGCGAGGCCGGCGCCATCCCCGGCTCGCTCCACCTCCCGCTCGCCGAACTCCCGGCCCGCCACGGCGAACTGCCCACCGACCGCCGCGTCGTCCTCCACTGCGCCGGCGGCAGCCGCTCCTCCATCGCCGCCAGCCTGCTGCGCCACCACGGCCACCCGCACACCTACGACCTGATCGGCGGCTACGGCGCCTGGGAGGCCGCCCCGACGGCGTGACCGCACCCGCAAGACGGTGCGCCGGGGCCGCCCGGCACACCGTATGCGCGAATCACTGTCAGCGCTGTCCGGGGATTCCCACGCGCCGCAGGTGCTCACGGATGAGCGCCGCGACAAGGTCTCCCTCAGACAAGCCGCCGGCGCGCCTGGCGTGGAGGGCGAGGGTGGCGCTGGCCCACAGCTCAGCGTCGTCGGGATGCGCGAAGACGGCCAGGATCGAGCCTGGCAAGGCACCGGTCACCACAGCCCCAGCTTCGCGACGACGTCGGCGGGCTTCGGAAGCTGGGGGCTCGCCTCGCCGCGGGGGGCGAGGGACAGGTCCAGGTCGCGGCGCACCGTGATCATCGCCTCCCAACGCAGCACGTCGGCCCAGGCTGTGGTGATCGCTGTGCCCTTGGCGCCGGTCAGCCGTCCGGAGCCGGGGAGTCCGTGCAGTAGCATGCCGTCGCGCAGCAGGGTGGCGGCGACTTTCGGGCCGACGCCGCGGACGCCGGGGATGTTGTCGGACTTGTCGCCGGTCAGGGCGCGGAAGGCCGGCCACTGGGTAGGGGTGACGCCGAAGCGGGCGATGACCTCGTCGGCGGTGATGATCCGCTGGAACGACTTCCGCGAGCGGTTCAGGATGCGCACGCGGTCGTCGAGGAGCTGGTAGAAGTCCATGTCCCGCGACATGATCAGGACCGGCTGGGAGGCCGCGGCCCGGGCCGTGAGGGTGGCGATCACGTCGTCGGCTTCGGCGTTCTCGACCTCGGTCCACCGGATTCCGTACGCGTCCAGGCCGTCCTTCACCGGGGCGAGAAACTGCAGCGGCTTGAGCGCCTCCGGCGTCGCCGCACGGTTCGCCTTGTACTCCTGGTCGGCGGCCACGCGCTCGGCGGAGCCGTGCTTGCCGTCGAAGACGACCAGGACCTCAGGGGGCGCGACGTCGAGGTCGTCGCGGATCGTGGCGCGCAGCAGGGCGAAGAAGGCGAACAGGCCGGTCAGCTCGCGGGTCTTGTCGCGCGAGTGGATCGGTACGGGGAAGCCGAACGTGCTGGCCCACAGCAGGTTGAACCCGTCGACGAGCAGCAACGGCGCAGGGATTGCTGGGGTTTCGGGCATCACGACACCGCCTCCAGAAAGAAGTCAGCGATTCGGCGGGGCTCGAACTGGGCCGTCAGCCGATACACGGTCTGTGTAGTCGCGGCGCACAGTATGTCATCTGCCGGCTCGAACCCCCGTCGTCTCGAATTCGTCTTCGGCGAGGGATACTGCGAATAGGGTCGCTCCCAGTCGGAGGCGGCGTTCGGCAGGTCGAGCACGCTTTTTCCGGTCAGAGTCGCGTGAGGACGCGCACCGGGCCGCTATGGCGTAGCTGCTCGCAGAGCTCCGGTATGGGCAGGGACGACGGGGGAGCGCGGGCGTAGCGACCGCAGCTGCGGCGGGCACGGGTTCAGGGGCGTGGTGCTTTTGAGGTGAGGGGCCCAAAGGGGGCACCTTCGGGCAAGCCCGGGCCCAGCGGGGAGTTTTCGAGCACCTCCCGGCCGGTGGCGAGGGCGGCTTCCAATCGGTCGTGGGTCGGCTTGGGCAGGGCGGCGGAGCCCAGTGCGCAGGTGGCGAGCGCCTGTTCGAGTTCGGCTGTTCGGACGGGGTCCAGGCGGTCGCGGACAACGAGGTGGGTGAGAAGGTCGCGTAGTGCGTAGCCGTCGCCCGTTCTACCGGCTCGGCTGGACAGCTGTTTGATCAGGTTTCGGGCGGCGGGGGTGTCCGGGGCGGCGGCGTCGATTGCGGTCAGGGCGAGGCGGGTTGTGAAGACGGCCAGGCCTTCGTCCGGTTCGAAGGCGAGGCAATGGTCGATCGCGGTCTCGGCGGCGTGCCGGTCGCCGGGGCGGCACAGCGCGGTGAGCACAGCTGTGACGGCGTCCTCCCAGGGCTCGCCCGGCTCGGTTGCGGCCAGCAGGGCGAGGGCGCCGGGCAGGTCGTTGCTGGTCGTTGAGGCGAGGACGGCGACCTGGCGGCCGTCGAAGATGCGCCGGCCGATGCCGCGGTGCTCCTCGATGTGGTGCAGGGCGTCCGTCCAGCGGCCGGCAGAGGTGAGGGCACGGGTGCCGTCGGCGATGACGACGCGCCACAGCCACTGGCGGACCTCGTGGCGATGCTCGACGGTCTCGGTGAGGCGGGCGGGGACGGTGGTGCCGTCCAGGGAGGTCGTGGTGGAGGTGGTGACCGCTCGGTAGAGGTCGAGGAGGAGCTGGTGGCCGTGCTGGTGGTGTCCGGCGCGGATGTGGAGGCGGGCGAGGTTGACGATCGGCTCCAGGCCGCGGATGGCGCTCGTCGCCGGGAGCGGGCCGCGGCTGAGGTGGAGGGCGGCGTGGCGGTGGCAGAGCTCGCGGGCGTAGCCGGGAAGGGCGAGGTCGGAGGCGAGGAGGGCGGCCTGGTTGAAGACGGTGGATGCGAGGGCCGGGTCGTTCTGCCGGGAGGCCGTGTCGGCCAGCTCGCAGAGCCGGCCGACACGGGCGTTCAGGGGCAGACACACGGGCCGGTGGCGGGCGACCAGGGGGAAGCGCCGGGCGACGGGACCGGTCGGGTGCACGCGGGCTACTCCCAGATGACGGTGATCGGGTGGTGGGGGCGGTCCAGGACGAAGCGGCCGGCGTTCGGGTCTGCAGTGGCGGGGGTGTCGGGAAGTTCGAAGCGAGGCTTCCGGCTCCGGAAGCCGGTGTTCCAGGTGCGGATCTCCTCGGTGACCAGGTCGGCGAGCAGTTCGCCGGAGGGGCCGTGGCCGATCACGCCGGTCTCGTAGGTCTTGCGGCCGTCGGCGTCGGGCTCTCCGGGGCGAAGGGTGAGGTAGGCGAGGGAGTCGGCGTGGACCGTGGCCATGGCGCCCCAGCCGAACATCGGATTCACGCCGCGTTCGCGGGCGTTGCCGGTGACGCTCATCCGCATCAGGGAGTTGGGGCAGCGCAGGGCTAGCCACAGGTCCTGGTACTCGTAGGTGGTGCCGGCCGGGATGGTGACGCCGGTCCAGACGTCGTGGCGCTCGGTGTCGAGGACGCCGAGCAGCAGGTCGGCGTCCACCGCGTCGGTCTGGTCCTTGTGGACCTGGAGGGTGACGTCGCCCTCGTGAGTGAGGGCGACGGTGCGGCGGGCGTCGTCCATGCTGCCGCGCAGCGGCATGAAGACGGCGAGCTGGTCGTCGACCGACACCCACGCGTTCTCGGCGCGCTCGAACGCGATGGTACGGGAGGCGGTACCACGCAGACGCAGCGGCAGGACGATCCGTCCGGCGGGCTTGACCTGCTGCAGCCAGGCGGTGGGCATCTCGCTGGTGCTCACCGTGGCGATCACCCGGTCGAACGGGGCGGCGTCGGAGTGGCCGAGGGCGCCGTCGCGGAGAACCACGTCGGCATTGGTGATCCCGGCGTCGGCGAGGTGCTTGCGGGCGCCGTCGACAAGGTCGTCGTCGACGTCGACGGCCACCACGTGTCCGTCGGGGCCGACGATGGTGGCCATATAGGCGGCGTTGACTCCGGTGCCGGCCCCGGCCTCGAAGACGCGCTGGCCGGGCCGGGCGCCGAGCTGCTCCAGCATCAGGGCGACGATGGCGGGCTGGGAGGCGGCGCTGATCCGGGTGCCGGACCCGTCGGCCTTGGTGTAGGTGGGGTTGTCGGCGTAGGCGGCCTCCAGGGGGAAGCCGGGCAGGAAGTGCTCGCGGGGTACGGCGCGGAAGGCGGCTTCGACCACGTCGGTGCGGATTGCTCCCTGGGCGAGCAGGCGGTCGGTGAGGCTGTCGCGCAGCTGCTCGGCGTTCGGGGCGGCGGCATTGTCGCTGAGAGTAGTCACGTGGGCGACCTTAGTGGTTGTGCGGATGGTGGGCTGCGAGAGCCTGGGGCTCTCACCGGAACGGAAGACGGTGTCCAATGCGCTTGCGGCGACGGCGGATTGGTGCTCGACGGGGACGCCGGCGCGGTTGGCGTGGAAGATCAGCAGGTGGGCGAGGACAGCACGCGGTCCGCGGGTGAGGCGGCCGTCGCGGGCCGCGCGGACGAGGTCCTGTCCGGCCTTCTCGAAGGCGCCGACCCAACCGGCGTGCCCGGCGAGCGGTTCGCCGGGCCGGGTGAGTCGGCGGGTGTCGAGAGTCATCAGGCGGCGCATCGCGGTGGCCAGGACGGCGGCGCGCTCGGGGGCGAGGGAGGCCGGCTCGGGGCGTTCGGCGGCGAACTTGGCCCAGACGTCGCCCTGTTCGTACCAGTCGAGGCCGACGGCGCGGAGCATGGCGGAGACCAGGACGACGAAGGTCTCGGTGCGGCCGAGTGCGGGCGGGTCGGGCTTGGTGGCACGGGCCATCAGGTGCCGGCTGTCGGTGTGGAAGAGCCGGTGGGCGATCTCCATGGCCTCGGGGCCGCCGAACGCCTCGGTCTCCGGTTCGTAGATCCCGATGGCCCAGCCGGTGAGGCGTCCCTCCTCGACGAGCGTGTCCAGGAGCGCGGTGACGACGGGGGCGGGGCCGGCGGTGCGGTAGCGCACCCGCAGACCCTGCTTGCGCATGTACCACCAGTCCTCCAGGACGCGGGAGTTCTGGGCTTGGACGAGGACGGGGGCCAGGTGGCGGGCGGTGATCTGTTCGACGGTGGCGGGGTCGGCGAAGGTGAGGTCGTGCTGGATCCAACCGATGGTCATCGAAGGGGCTCCTTCGTCAGGAGGTCAGCAGGCAGGTGTCCCAGCGGGTCGCGGGCGTGGTGCCGGTGGCGGGGGCGAGCAGGGCGAGGGCGGTGCCGGCGGCTCCTTCCAGGAACCCGGGTCCTGCCGTCGCCAGGAGGTGGTGTGCCTGCTTGTCGGGGTCGGTGTGGGGTGGGTAGGTGGTGTCGAGGAGTAAGGCGGCGGCGGAGTGCAGGCGGGCCGCGTTGCGCGGGAGGGCGTCGGCGGCGGCGCGGTGGGCGATGTGGGCGAGCCCGGCGTAGCCGTGGCAGGCGGACAGGTCGGTGGTCGCGGCGAGGGCCTTCGGGTCCGCCAGCGCGGTGGCGAGGGCGCTTTCGGCCTGGTGGCGCAGGCGTTGGTCCCCAATGGCAAGGGCGGCGAGCTGCTGGGCGCGGGCGAGCCCGGCGGTGCCGTAACACCAGCTCGGCCGCTGAGGGGGCAGCGGCGTGCGGACGGTGCCGTCCAGGCGGGCGCGGGTGATCCAGTACGGCCAGGCGTGGCCGTCGCGCCAGCGTTCCAGCCAGGCGGCGATCGTGCCGATCGCCTGGCGCTGGGCGGGCCCCACCACCCCCCGGGGCCCGGGCCCGGCGGGCGCGGGGGGGGGGGGCCCCCCCCCCCGGGCGGGGGCGGTGTTTTGG
>NZ_JBHWIR010000243.1:0-8799 GCF_042731835.1 Kitasatospora sp. NPDC059817
TTTTATCGTCTCTTCATATCTAGTTAATTTTGAATGTGATGCAGTGGCCGGTCTGTGTCGGCCGCGTCCTCACCGACGCTGCCCCCCCCCTCCGCCAGCCCGCCGTCGGCCAGCCGCAGCCACCGCTGCACGCCGATCCCGTGCAGGAACCGCTCGTCGTGGCTGACCACCACGAAGGCCCCCCGGTAGGAGTTCAGGGCGCTCTCCAGCTGGGCCGCGGGCGTCGGCGTCGAGGTTGTTGGTGGGCTCGTCGAGCAGCAGCACGTCGGGGCGCCTGAGCAGCTGGGCGGCCAGGCCGAGGGAGACGATCTGGCCGCCGCTGAGGGTGCCCAGGCGCCGGTCCAGCGCCAGGTGGGCCAGGCCGAGGCGCTCCAGCTGGGCGCGGGTGCGTTCCTCGATGTCCCAGTCGTCGCCGATGACGGCGAAGTGCCGCTCGTCGACGTCCCCGGACTCCACGGCGTCGATGGCCCGGACGATCTCGGCGATGCCCAGCACCTCGGCGACGGTGAGGTCGCCGCTCAGGGGCTGCGGGAGGGGGGCAGGGCGCGGCGCAGCAGACAGCCGGCGCCCGGGGGCAGACGGATGGGAGGAGGGCGCGACGACGGGGCCACGCCGACGGTGCTTCCACGCACCGGTCGGTGGCCTGCCGGGTCCGGGACTCACCCGGAGATGTCGTCGTCCACCACCACGTCTGGTCTCCTCGGTATACGGACGGTCGAAGTCCGCGCGAGTGTAGCCACCGGCTGCCAGGCACGCACGGCATTTATCCGGCGGCCGCCACCCCTGTGCCACCGGTGATCGTGCTGCGCAGGAAGTCGGTGGGGTCGACTTCCTGCGCTCATGGGCGGGTGGCTTGGGTGGCTTGGGTGGCTTGGGTGCGGCAGTGGGTGAGGGCGCACTTGAGGCGGGGGTCGGGGTTGGTGGTGGTGAGGAGTTCACCGGCGGTGGTGAGGGTGGTCCAGTAGGCGGTGGGGTCGCCGGTGCGGGGGAGGGGTGGGGTGGTGGTGAGGGAGAGGTAGGCGGTGGTGAGGTTGCCGGTGGTGAACCAGCGGTTGAGGCCGTGGTGGTGGCCGGGTCGGATGTCGCCGTGGGCGTTGACGGCGGTGAGGAGGTGGTCGATGACGGCGCGTTGGGTGGGGGTGAGGGTGGCGGGGATGTCGAAGATGCCGAGGGCTTCGAGGAGTTCGCCGGTGTCGGTTTCGGAGTTGGGGCGGGGGTTGGCGAGGAGGGCGTCGTGGCAGTCGTCGAGGCGGCGGGTGGTCTCGGTGTGGGGGATGGCGAGGGCGAGGCAGACGGCTTGGGCGGCGGGTCGGGGTTGGTGGCCGAGGCGGGCGAGGAGGGCGTAGGTGGCGGCGGGGGTGGCGCCGCGGGAGAGGGTGTGCTTGGCGAGGTTGGTGAGGTGCATGGGTGGTGCGGCTTTCAGACGGTGGCGGGGGTGACGGGCGACGAAGGTGCGGGGCGGCGGGTTGTGAGCATGGCGGGTGCCTCAAGAAGGATTGTGCGGGGGAGTCCCGGTGGGGAGAAGGGCCGGGCTTGATCAGCCGATCGGGACCGGGGCGCCCTGAAGGAGAAGGGGGATGCCGTCGCCATGCTCCCAGGAGTCCCAGGCGTCTTCGACCGCTTGACCAGCGGTCAGGGCCGAGCCTGCACTCGTCGTCGCCGTCCGCAGCGGCGAGTTCGGCGACGTCTGAAACCGCAGGCCCGGACCGCTCACCGGTCCGGGCCTGCGCGCCGTCACGAGCCGGCGGTGGCCGCCTCCAGCGTGGTGGCCATCACCGGGCTGGTGAAGGTGTTCGTCGCATCCCCCGTGGAGGGGTGGTAGGAGCCCCACTTGAGGTAGTTGCGGTCGCCGTCCCAGGTGGTGCCCTTGAAGGTGTCCGAGCCGGTGGTGAAGGTCTGCTTCACGCCGTCGAACCAGAAGTCGATGGTGCCGTCGGTGCGGCCCAGGCGGATCTTCAGCGCGTACGAGTGCCACGTGTTGTTGGTCGTCTGCGCGGTCCACAGGGAGTGCGCGACGTGGTCGGTGTCCCACTCCTGGAGGCGGACGCGCCCGTTGACGATGTCGATCTCGATCGGGTGGTTGGCCGTGCCGGTGCTCGGCGAGCACTTGAGCTGGAAGACGTACCGGCTGTTGGTGTCCTTGATGTCCACCTTGGACGACCAGCCGAGGTAGAAGGTGTCGCCCTCCTTCAGGTCCGGGCCGAGCGTCTCGCAGCGCTCCTCGCCGGCGGCCTGGAAGGCCCGCCACACGCTGCCCTTGACGGAGTCCTTGACGACGCCGAAGTTGCCGGCCGCGCACTGGACCGCCTTGAACGAGGACGGGCCGGTGCTGGTGCTCGGCGTCCACAGGACCTTGCCCGCGTCGGCGGCGGAGGCCTGGCCGCCGCAGGTGAGCGCGAACGTGGCGAGGGCGGCGGCCGCGGCGGCGGTCTTGCGGCGCTGGGTCAGAAGGGACATGCCTCTCCCGGGGGGATGAGTGGCGCGGGGCGGGGGACGGGTGTACGCGGCGATTCGACCACCGCCCGGCCCGTCCGGCCAGACGGAACGGCCGACGGAAGAGCCTTTTCGGACACTTCCGCCGGCCGTCCTGCCGACCTGAACCCGAACCCGGGCCCGTCCGTTACGGGTTGCGCGGCCCCTCAGCACCCTCGGAGCCCTCGGAGTCCTCGTCGTAGGAGGAGGTGCCCTCGTCCAGCAGCGGCTCCTGCGTCTTGAGGTGCGCGGGGGCCAGCGCCCGCAGCGTGTGGTAGCCGGTGATGACGACCAGGGTGCCCAGCGCGATGCCGCTGAGGCTGAAGGTGTCGGTGAACTTCAGGGTGACGTTGCCGATGCCGATGATGATGCCCGCGGCGGCCGGCACCAGGTTCAGCGGGTTGCGCAGGTCCACCTTGGACTTGATCCAGATCTGCGCGCCGAGCAGGCCGATCATGCCGTACAGGATGACGGTGATGCCGCCGAGCACCCCGCCGGGGATCGCGGCCACGACGGCGCCGAACTTCGGGCAGACGCCGAACAGCAGCGCGAAGCCGGCCGCGGCCCAGTAGGCGGCGGTGGAGTAGACCCGGGTGGCGGCCATGACGCCGATGTTCTCGGAGTAGGTGGTGTTCGGCGGGCCGCCGAGCGCGGTGGAGAGCATGGAGCCGACGCCGTCGGCGGAGATCGCGACGCCGAGCTTGTCGTCCAGCGTCTGGCCGGTCATCTCGCCCACGGCCTTGACGTGCCCGGCGTTCTCCGCGACGAGCGCGATCACCACGGGCAGGGCGACCAGGATCGCGGACCACTGGAAGGAGGGGCCGTGGAAGTCGGGCAGGCCGATCCAGTCCGCCTTGCCGACGCCCGACAGGTCCAGGCGCCAGTGGTCGGTGAGGTGGCCGCCCGCGTCCACCGAGTGGATCTTGCCGAAGACCCGGTCGAACAGCCAGGAGATCCCGTACCCGAAGAGCAGCCCAAGGAAGATCGCCACGCGCGACCAGAAGCCCCGCAGGCACACCACGGCCAGACCGGTGAACAGCATCACCAGCAGCGCCGTCCACTGGTCCTGCGGCCAGTAGGTCGACGCGGTGACGGGGGCGAGGTTGAAGCCGATCAGCATGACGACCGCGCCGGTCACGATCGGCGGCATCGCCGCGTGGATGATCCGCGCCCCGAACCGCTGGACCGCGAGGCCCACCAGGAACAGCGCCGCGCCCACCACGAACACCGCACCGGTCACGGTCGCGCTGGTGCCGCCCTGCGCCCGGATCACCGCGGCCACGCCCACGAAGGACAGCGAGCAGCCGAGGTAGCTGGGCACCCGGCCGCGGGTGGCCAGCAGGAAGATGATCGTCGAGACGCCGGACATCATGATCGCCAGGTTGGGGTTGAGCCCCATCAGCACGGGCGCCACGAAGCTCGCGCCGAACATGGCCACCACGTGCTGGGCGCCGAGCCCTGCCGTGCGGGGCCAGGAGAGCCGTTCGTCGGGGCGGACGACCGCCCCCGGCGCGGGCGTACGCCCGTCACCGTGCAGCTTCCAGCGCACGCCGAGATCCATGGTGGGGGTTCGCTTTCTCTGTACTTCCGGTGAACTGTCCGCACCATTCTCCCGGTCGCCGGGCCTGCCGCGCGCACCCGGCCCGGCCTTGACCTGCGCACTCGCGCGGCCCGGGGGCGGCGCAGCCGGCTCACAGCAGTTCGGCCCGGGCGGCCTGGATGCCCGCCTGGAACCGGGTCCGGGCCCCGAAGCGGTCCATCAGCTCCCGCACCCAGCGCTGCACCGTCCGGGTGGACACCCCCAGCTGGCGGGCGATCGACTCGTCGGTGAGCCCCGCCGCGAGCAGTGGGAGCAGTTGGCGGTGGCGGTCCTCCGGATTCTCCTCCGGCAGGGCGGGCAGCCGCATCGCCTGCGCCCAGTACAGCTCGAACAGTCCGGCGAGCGCGTCCAGCAGGGTGGAGGGCCGGATCAGCAGCACGCTCTGCAGCTCGGTGCCCGCGCTGACCGGCAGCAGCGCCCAGCGGTCGTCCAACAGCGCCAGCTTCAGCGGCAGTTCGGTGTGCACCCGGGCCTGCTCCCCGGCCGTGGCGAAGGAGTGGATCTCCGCCAGGCGCTCCGGATCGCGCAGCACCCGGCTGTGGTACACCACCCTGGTCGTCACCCCCCGTGCCAGCAGGGCCAGTTCGGTCTGCGGATCGCTGCGCCGGATGTACGGGGGCCGGTCCAGGACCCGCAGCCGCTCGCGCACCCCGAACTGGAGGGTGCGCCACAGCTCGGCGACCGATCTGCGCCCGCAGATCACCTCGACCGGCGCGTCGGAGCCGGTGCCGTCCCGGCCCTGCCGGTAGGTGCGCATCAGCTCGCCCATCCGGCCCCGGGCGCGCCGCAGTTCGACCTCGCGCCGCAGCAGCAGCTCCTCCACCGCCACGTCGGGCGGCACCGCCGCCCAGGCCCCGGCCGCGCAGGCCTCCACCAGCCCCTGCGCGGCCAGCGAGACCAGTGCCGCGAGCACGATCGAGGCCTGGAGGTTCATCTGGGCGGCCAGCCACTGCGGGTCGGCGGCCTGGACGCCGAGCAGCCGCAGGTAGAGCTGCTCCTCGACCGCGCCGAGGCCGAGTCCGCCGAGCATGCCCGTCCCCGACACTGCGTCCTCCTCGTCCTGCACCGCCAGTGGACGAGCCGACTGTGCGCCACTCGGTGCCCGAAATCAAGGGATTGATCGGGCGACATGTTCCCGCCATGTCGGGTTCCTGCCCACGCGGCTCCCTTCCCGGCCCGCCCGCGGCGCCCGCAAGCTGGGCGGCACCCCCTCAACTCCCAGTGAAGGAGCCCCCCATGGCCCTTTCCCGCACCGGCCGGCTCGTGCTCGCCGCCCTGCTGGCCCTCCCGGCCGCCGCGGCCGCGACCCCCGCGACGGCCGCCCCCGCCACCCACGCCGCCGCGCACGGCTACGGCAGCGCGCACCGCTTCGGCCACGGCGCCCGCTACGACGGCGGAGTCTGGGGCGGCTACGTCGCCCAGGGCAGCGGCTTCCAGAGCGTCTCCGGCTCCTGGACCATGCCCGCCGTGCAGTGCAACACCGCCAACGACCTGTTCGCCCCCTGGGTCGGAATCGACGGCTACGGCTCGCAGACCGTCGAGCAGACCGGTGTCCAGGCCGACTGCTCCAGCGGCTCCCCGGTCTACTCGGCCTGGTACGAGATGTACCCGGCCCCGCCGCAGTACTTCAGCGACCCGGTGGACGCCGGTGACAGCTTCACCGCCTCGGTGGTCAACAGCGGCGGTTCCAGCTACGCCCTGCAGATCACCGACAACACCAAGGGCTGGACCGAGACCACCACCCAGCAGCTCGACGGCCAGAACGTCAGCGCCGAGGCCGTGATCGAGTCCCCGAGCCAGAGCTACCCCTCCTTCAGCCGCCTGGACTTCTCCGGCGTCACGGTCAACGGCCAGGTCTTCGACGGCTACTCCCCGCAGGCCATCGACAGCGGCCCCTACACCGAGACCCCGCTCAGCAACGGCTCCTTCGCGATAGTCCCCGCCTGACCCGCCCGGCCTGACCCGTTCCACTCGACCCGCCTGCGAGCCCGCCTGCGAGCCCGCCCCGGCCCCGCCTTCCCGTGGGGGCCGGGGCGGGCTCGTGTCCCAGAGGGACTCATGTCCCAATGGGACATTTCCGGGTGTACGGTGGCTCCCGTGACCACCGAGAAGGCCGAGCACACCACCGAGGGACGGCGTGACCGCAAGGCGCGCCGCACCCGCGAGTCACTGGCCGCAGCCGCCCTCCAGCTGGTGCTGGACCGCGGCCTGGCCGCCGTCTCCGTCGAGGACGTCACCGACCGGGCCGACGTCTCCCGCCGCACCTTCAGCCGGTACTTCGCCTCCCGCGAGGACGCCGTGCTGGACTGCCTGCGCGCCGACTTCGGCCGGATCAACGCGGCGCTGGCGGCCCGCCCCGCCGCCGAGACCCCGGTGGCCGCCTACCGCGCGGCGCTGCGGATCTGGCTGGGCGACGAGCGGGACCCGGCCTGGCACCGGCGCCCCGGTGTGCGGGAGCTGTTCGGCCTGATCGCCGCCGAGCCCTCGCTGACCGCCGCCTACCGGCGGATCTGCGTCGACGAGGAGGAGGCCTCCATCCGGATCGCCGCCGCCCGCCTCGGCCTGGACGCGGAGTACGACCTGCGCCCGGCCGTCGCCGTCGGCCTCGGCGTGGCGGCCCTCCAGGCCGCCTCCCGCGCCTGGGTCCGCCACCCCGTCGGCGCCGACGAGCCGGATCTGCCCGACCTCGTGGAACGGGCCTTCGACCTGCTCGCCGCCGAACCGCCCCCCGACGGCCCGGCGGCCTGAACCACCGCGCCCACCCGGCGCACCCGCACGAAAGGACGTACGCCATGACCGGCACCGACCACCCCCAGGAGTTCATCGGCAAGGCCGCACTGGTCACCGGTGGCGCCTCCGGCATCGGCCTCGCCGTGGCCCGCCGCCTGGCGGCCGGCGGCGCGGCCGTCGCCGTCGCCGACTTCGACCTGGAGGGCGCCCGCAGGGCCGCCGCCGAACTGGAGGCCGCCGGCGCCCGGGCCCTGGCGATCGGGACGGACGTCACCGACCCGGAGTCGGTGCGGGCCGCCGTCCAGGCCGCCGTGGACGGCCTCGGCGCCCTGCACCTGGCCGTCAACAACGCCGGCATCAGCGGCGCGAAGGCCCCCACCGGCGCGTACGAGCCCGAGCAGTGGCGCCGGGTCCTGGCCACCAACCTCGACGGCGTCTTCTACTCGCTGCGCTACGAGATCCCCGCCATCCTGGCGGCCGGCGGCGGCGCCGTCGTCAACATGGCCTCGATCCTGGGCACCAACGGCTTCGCCGGCTCGCCGGCCTACGCGGCCGCCAAGCACGGCGTGGTCGGCCTGACCAAGACCGCCGCCCTGGAGTACGCCGCGCAGGGCGTGCGGATCAACGCCGTCGGTCCGGGCTTCATCGACACCCCGCTGCTGAGCGCGGCCGACGAGGAGGCCCGTCAGGCGCTGGTCGCCCTGCACCCGGCTGGCCGGCTCGGCCGCGCCGAGGAGGTCGCCGAACTGACCGCCTTCCTGCTCTCCGACCGGGCCTCCTTCATCCATGGCAGCTACCACCTGGTCGACGGCGCCTACGCGGCCCGCTGACCGGCCCGCTGCCCAGGCCCGTCCGGTGGCCGGGGCAGCGCAACCGGGGGGACAGTCGAGTCCGGGGGCAGAGAGAGGGAGTCCGAAACCCATGAAGGCAGTCCAGTACCGCAGCGTCGGCGCCGCCCCCGAGGTGGTCACCGTCCCCGATCCGGAGCCCGGCCCCGGCCAGGTCCTGCTCAAGGTCACCGCGGCGGGGGTGTGCCACTCCGACATCGCCGTGATGAGCATGCCCGCCGAGCGGCTGTCCTTCCCCCTGCCGCTCACCCTCGGGCACGAGGGCGTCGGCACCGTGGCCGCGCTCGGCGCGGGCGTGACCGGCCTGGCCGAGGGCGAAGCGGTCGCCGTCTACGGGCCGTGGGGCTGCGGCAGCTGCGCCAAGTGCGCGGAGGGCAAGGAGAACTACTGCCTGCGCGCCGCCGAACTGGGCATCCGCCCGCCCGGCCTGGGCGCCCCCGGGGCGATGGCCGAGTACATGGTGGTGGACAGCCCCCGGCACCTGGTGCCGCTCGGCGGCCTCGACCCGGTCCGGGCCGTGCCGCTGACGGACGCCGGCCTGACCCCGTACCACGCCATCAAGCGCTCGCTCGGCAAGCTGACGCCCGGCAGCACCGCCGTGGTGATCGGCACCGGCGGCCTGGGCCACGTCGCGATCCAGCTGCTGCGCGCGATGACTGCGGCCCGGGTGATCGCCCTGGACGTGACGGAGGAGAAGCTCGCGCTGGCCCGCAGCGTCGGCGCGCACGAGACGGTCCGCTCCGACGCCTCCGCGCCCGCCCGGGTGCGCGAACTCACCGGCGGCATCGGCGCCCAGGTGGTGCTGGACTTCGTCGGCGCCCCGCCCACGGCGGCCGCGGCCGGCGCGATGGTGGCGGTGGAGGGCGACGTGACGATCGTCGGCCTCGGCGGCGGCACCCTGGCCGTCGGCTTCGGCGCCCTGCCGTACGAGGTCTCGGTGTCCTCCCCGTACTGGGGCACCCGCGCCGAGCTGATCGAGGTCCTCGACCTGGCCCGGGTCGGCGCGGTGGACGTGCACGTCGAGACCTACGGGATCGACGAGGCGCCGCTCGCCTACGAGCGTCTGCACAGCGGCCGGATCAACGGGCGCGCCGTCATCCTCCCCAACGGCTGACGGCTGACGGCTGACGGCTGACGGCTGGGGCCCCC
>NZ_JBHWIR010000244.1:0-8708 GCF_042731835.1 Kitasatospora sp. NPDC059817
GCCGGCCCGCGCGCCGCGGCGGGCCGGGGCCCTCGGGGGCGGGGGGGCTCGGTGGGGGGGGCGGGGGGGCGCCGACGAGCGGCGGGGTGCGCCCCCGGGGGGGGGCCCGCGCGTCCAGGTCGGCGGCGCTTTTGACGCCGAAGCCGATGGCGACCGGGGTGGCGGGGGCGGCGGCGCGCAGGGTGGCGACGGTGGCGGCCAGGGTGTGGTGGCCTGCCGCGGGGGTGGTGCCGGAGCGGCCGTAGTGGGCGACGAGGTAGACGTAGGCGTCGTGGGCGTCGCGGGCGGCGGCGGTGAGGACCTCGGGGGTGGAGGTCGGGTAGCAGGTGGCGACCTGCGGCAGGGCGGCCTCGCGCAGGGCCTGGCGCCAGGCGGGGCGCAGGCGGGGCGGCAGGGCGTGGACGAGCAGGGCGTCGGCGCCGGCCTGGGCGATGGCGCGGGCGCAGGTGGCGGGGTCGGCGGCGCGCAGGCTGTGGCTCCAGTCGGCGAGCAGTGCGATCTTCATGTTCTTCAACTGGGGCCGCAGGGTGGCGAGTTCGTCCAGGACGGTGTCCAGGGTGGTGCCGGCGGCCAGGGCCCGGTCGGCGGAGCGGCGGATGACGGGGCCGTCGGTGGGCGAGTTGGGGAAGGGGACGGCGAGTTCGAGGACGTCGACGCCTTCCTCCTCCAGGACGAGGGCCAGGTCGGTGAGGCGGGCGGGCGGGTCTCCGGCGTTGAGGAACAGGGCCAGGTGCGGGCGGCCGTCGGCGCGGGCGGCGAAGAACGTGGTGTCAGGCATGGGCGGGGGCCTTGTGGTCGGCGCGCAGGCGGGCGGCCAGGGCGCGGGGGGCGCCGTCGGCCAGGGCGTCCAGGGCGGCGGTGTGGGCGGTGTGCCAGTGGGTGTGGCGGCCCGAGGCGAGGGCGAGGGCGGCGGCGTTGAGGGCGATGGTGTGGGTGGCGGTGGGGCCGGCGCGGCCGGCGAGGGCTTGCAGGAAGTGGCCGGTGAGGTCCTCGGGGTGGGGGGCGAGGTCGGCCAGGGTGCCGTCGGCGGGGGCGATGGAGCCGGCGGGCAGGTGGATGGTGGTGTCGGGGGTGTGCAGGGTGTTGTCGGCGAAGGGCAGGAGTTCGTCGGCGCCGGCGGTGTTGGTGGCCAGCCACACGGCGCGCCCGGGGGTGCGGGGGGCGAGGTGGCGCAGGGCGGGCAGGTCGGTGGTGGCGGAGGCGCCGGTGAGTTGGGCGGTGACGGGCACGGTGGCGAGCAGCGGGCCGAGGGTGTTGAGGAGGCGGCCGAAGGGTTTGAGGGTGAGTGGGAAGAGGAGGCGGGCCAGGCGGGTGAGGGCGGGCGGGTAGACGTGGGGGCCGGCGAAGGCGATGCCGTGGCGGGCGAGGTGGTCGGCGGTGGCGGTGTGGGAGGAGGTGAGGGTGATGCCGAGGCGCTCCAGCAGGTCGATGGAGCCGGCGCTGCTGGTGTAGGCGCGGGAGCCGGTCTTGACGACGGGTACGCCCATGGCGGCGGCGGTCAGGGCGGCGGCGGTGGAGAGGTTGAAGGTGGCCGGGCCGCCGCCGGTGCCGACGATGTTGACGCTGGCGGGGTGGGCGGGGCCGGGGTGGGGGCTGCGTTCGGTCAGGGAGGTGGTGAAGGCGGCGAGGGTGTCGGGGGCGGGCAGGCGGGTGGTGAGGGCGGCCAGCAGGGCCGCGGCCTGGGCCCGGTCGCTGTCGCGGGCCGGGCCCGGGGTGCGCTGCTCCAGCTGGTCCCACCACGAGCGCCAGGTGTCCAGGTCGACGTCGTGCCCGGCGAGCAGGGCGGTGAGGGCCGGGTGCACGGGTCAGCCGCCTGCCACGGCGCTGGCCGGGACGGCGCGGCGCTGGGTGATGAAGGCGTCGATGGCGGTGACGGAGCGGAAGTTGTTGGGGTCGAGGTCGGTGTCGTCGACGGGCAGGGCGAAGTGGTCCTCGACCCAGGCGATGAGCTTGAGGACGCCCAGGCTGTCGATGACGCCGTCGGAGAGCAGGTCGTGGTCGTCGGCGAGTTGCTCGGGGGTGACGTCGGGCAGGAACTCCTCGATGAGGAACCGCTTGATCTGGGCGATGTTGCTCATGGCTCGCAACTCCCTTGGGTGTGTGGGGTTTTGGTGGCGTAATCAGGTGATGGGCCGGGTGGCTTGGTCAGGCGGTGGGCAGGACGGCCTTGCGGTCGACCTTGCCGGTGGCGGTCTTGGGCAGCGGGGTGTCGTGGATGGCCAGGCGTTCGGGCACGGCGGCGCGCGGCAGGTTGCGGGCGAGGTGTTCGCGCAGGGTGAGGCTGTTGAGGGCGGAGCCGGCGGCGCGTTGGACGGCGGCGTGCAGGCGTTTGCCGGTCAGCGGGTCCGGGGCGGCGGCGACGGCGGCCTCGCGGACCTCGGGGTGGGCGAGCAGGACGCGTTCGACCTCGGCGGTGTTGACGGCGACGCCGCGGACCTTGACCTGGAAGTCGGCGCGTCCGGTCAGGTGCAGGCGGCCGTGTTCGTCGCGGACGGCCAGGTCTCCGGTGCGGAACCAGCGCCGTCCGGGCCCGGCGCCTTCGGGCTGGGTGGTGAAGCGGCCGGTGTCGCGGGAGCGGTCCAGGTAGCCGGCGGCCTGGAAGGGGGTGGAGACGTACAGTTCGCCGCGGCCGGGGCCGGTGACGGGGGTGCCGTCGGGGGCGGCGAGCAGGGTGCGCACCCCGGGCAGGGGGGTGCCGATGGGCACCGGCAGGGCGGCGGTGGCGTCCAGGCGGTCCAGGCGGTGCAGGAAGCTGTCGTTGGTCTCGGTGCAGCCGTAGATGTTGTAGAGCGCGGCGCCGGGCAGCAGGGCGGGCAGTGCGGCCAGGGTGCGGGCGTCGATGGCGTCGCCGGTGAACGCGGCGTGCTCGACGCTGTCCAGCACCGCGACGCCTGCCGTCTGGGCGGCGGCGGCCTGGGCGAGGAGGGCGTAGGCGAGGGGGACGGCCTGGAGGACGTGCGGGCGGTGGCGGGTGAGCTGGGCGAGCAGGTGGCGGGCGTTGAGCGCGTGGGCGGGGTCGATGAGCAGGACGGTGCCGCCGGCGGCGAGGGTGGCCCACACGTCGAGCAGGCACAGGTCGAAGTTGAGGGGGGCGTAGTTGGCGACGACGCGGCCGGGCCCGAGGTCGAAGGTGTCGTGGGCCCAGGCGGTGAAGCGGTCGACGGCGGCCTGCGCGAGGGGGACGATCTTGGGCAGGTCGGTGGAGCCGGAGGTGGTGAGCAGGAAGGAGGTGCCGGCGGCGAGGGTGGGCACGGGGGCGGGGCGGGCCAGGGTGGGCAGGGCGGGGGCGTCCTGGCCGAGGGGGGCGAGCAGGTGGCGGGCGCCGGCCTGGGCGAACAGGGCCGCGAGCAGGGCGGGGGCCAGCTGCGGGGAGGGCAGCAGGAAGGGGCGGCGCTCGATCAGGCAGGCCAGGACGAGGGCGATCTGCTCGGGGGACTTGGCGGCGGGCAGGCCCACCGGCTCGCCGGGGGCGAGGTCCAGCGTGTGCAGGCGCAGCCGTTCGCGTTCGGCGGTTTCGGCGAGTTCGCGGTAGGTGACGGCGCGCTCGTGCCACAGGAGGGCGACGGCGTCGGGCCGGGTGCGGGCGTGGGCGGTGAACGCGTCGGGCAGCGACAGCGGCGGCGGGGCCTGCACGGCGGGCGCGGCGGGTGCGGCGGACGCGGCGGGCACGGCGGGTGCGGTGGGCGTGGTGGGTGCGGTGGGCGTGGTGGGTTCGGCGGGTGTGGTCATCGGGGTCTCACTCCCCCGCCGGGGTGAGGGCGGCCCAGCCGGCCTTGACGGCGGTGCCGGCCTGGGTGGCGACGGTGAAGCGCACCACCGTGCCCCGGTCGTAGGGCTGCAGGGTCAGGCGCAGCGGGGTGCCGGGGGTGGTGGGGGCGGCGAAGCGGGCGCCCAGGGCGGTGAGGCGGGTGGGGTCGCCGTCGGCGTGGCGGTCGGTGATCTCCTCGGTGGCGAGGGCGACCAGGTGCATGCCGTGGGCGATGGCGGCGGGGAATCCGGCGGCGCGGGCGGCGGCGTCGTCGAGGTGCAGGGGGTTGAGGTCGCCGGCGGCGTGGGCGTAGGCGGTGACGTCGGCGGGGGTGAGGGTGTGGGTGAGGGTGAGGGGTTCGGTGTCGGGGGTGGTGCCGGGGTGGGCGGCGGGGCCCAGGGTGCCGAAGGGTTCGATGGTGGTGGCGCCGACGAGCAGGGCGGAGGTGGTCAGGTGGGCCAGGGTGCGGGTGCCGTCGGTGAGGTGGGTGGTGAGGGCCAGGCGGGTGCCGCGGGCTTCGCGGCGGGCGGCGGTGACGGTGACGTCGATGTCGACGTGGGTGCCGGCGGTGAGGGGGTGGTGGGTGTGGATCTCCTGGGCGAGGTGGACCACGCCGGTGAAGCCGGTGTCGCCTGTGGTCAGGGTGGTGACGGTGTGCTGGGCGAGGGTGTGGGCGAGGACGAAGGGGTGGGCGGGGGCGGCGGCGCCGTCCGGGGCGGGGGGCAGGCCGGTGCGGGCGGCGGTGCGGTAGGCGGCCAGGGCGTCGGCGGTCACGGTGGTGCTGGTGCGGGCGGTGCGGTGGGCGGGCCCGGTCGCCGTAGCGGTCGCGGGTGTGGTCGTGGTCATAGCGGGGTCACCACCAGGGTCGAGTTGTGGCCGCCGAAGCCGAACGAGTTGGACAGGGCCGCGCCCGCGCGGATGGGGCGGGCGGTGCCGTGGACGACGTCGAGGTCCAGGCCCTGTTCGGTGTGCTCGTGGTTGGCGGTGGGAGGGGCGAGGCGGCTGTTCATGGCCTGCACGGCGGCGATCAGCTCGACGGCGCCGGCGGCGCCGATGAGGTGGCCGATGGCGCCCTTGGTGGAGGTGACGGGCACGCCGTGCGGGCCGAAGACGGTGCGCAGCGCGGCGGCTTCGGCGCGGTCGTTGTGCACGGTGGAGGTGCCGTGGGCGTTGACGTGGGCGATGTCGGCGGGGGTGAGGCCGGCGTCGGTGAGGGCGGCGCGCATGGCGGCGCGGGCGGCGGCGCCGGGCGGGCGGGGGGGGGGGTGGGGGGGGGCGTCGGCGCGGGTGGCGGAGGCGGCGAGGGGGGCGGAGGGGGGGGGGGGGCGGGCGCGGGCGTCGGCGAGGCGTTCGAGGACGAGGAAGCCGGCGCCTTCGCCCATGACGAAGCCGTCGCGGTCGGTGTCGAAGGGGCGGCTGGCGCGGGCGGGGTCGTCGTTGCGCTGGGAGTGGGCGCCGAGGTTGCCGAACGCGGCGAGGGTGACGGGGGTGAGGGTGGCTTCGCAGCCGCCGGCGATGACGATGTCGGCGCGGCCGGTTTCCAGGAGGAGGGCGGCGTGGCCGATGGCGTCGGCGCTGGAGGCGCAGGTGGTGGCGATGGTCAGGGCGGGGCCGGTCCAGGCCAGGCGCATGGCGATCTGGGCGGCGGCGGCGTTGGGCATGGTGACCAGGGGCATCAGGGGGCTGACGCGCAGGGGTCCGGCGGTGGTGAAGAGCGCGGATTCGCGGTCGCTGGTGGTGCGGCCGCCGACCGCGTTGCCGACGACGATGGCGCTGCGGCCGGGGTCGGGTTCGGGGGCGCCGGCGTCCTGGTGGGCGGCGAGGGCGGCGAGGGTGCCGTAGTGGGCGAAGGGGTCGAGGCGGCGGGCGTCCTTGGCGGGGACGGGGCCGTTGTCGGGCAGGTCGGTGACGCGGCAGCCCAGGCGGACCCGGTGGCGGGCCAGGGCGGGGTCGGTGAGGGCGGTGGCGGTGGGGGTGCCGGTGCTGACGGTGTGCCAGAACGCGGCCGGGGTGTGGCCGGCGGGGCTGACGACGCCCAGGCCGGTGACGGCGATGGGGGGCCGGGTGGGGCGGGCTGCCATGGTCTTGTCCTTTCCGGGCGTTGGGGGCCGGCGCGGGCCTTCCCAGGTGGGGCGGGGCCGGGGGCCGGCGGGCCTTCCTGGGTGGGCCGGGGGCCGTCTCGGTCAGATGAGGCCGGTCTGGGCGGCGGCGGTCAGGAAGGCGTCGGCGGCGAAGTCGATGTCGGCGGCGGTGTGGCGGGCGGTGACGGCGATCCGCAGCCGGGCCAGGTCGTTGGGCACGGCGGGGGTGACGACGGGCAGGCCGATGACGCCGGCCTTGCGGCAGGCGGTGGCGTAGTCGTAGGCGGCGTCGTCGGAGCCGGCGATGACGGGCAGGACGGCGGTGGCGGAGTCCATGGTGGAGATGCCGGCGTCGTTGAGGCGCCGGCGCAGGCGCTCGGCCTGGACCTGGATGTGGGTGACGCGTTCGGGTTCGCGGCGCAGGATCCGCAGGGACTCCAGGGCGGCGCCGGTCTGGGCGGGGCCGAGGGCGGCGGAGAACAGGAACGGGCGGGCGGCGTAGCGCAGGTGGCCGATCAGTTCGTGGCTGCCGGCGACCCAGCCGCCCATGGAGGGGATGGCCTTGGAGAGGGTGCCGAGTTTGATGTCGACGCGGTGGCGGTAGCCGAAGTGCTCCTCGATGCCGCCGCCGGTCTCGCCGATGACGCCCAGGGCGTGGGCCTCGTCGACCATCAGGAGGGCGTCGTGGGCGTCGCAGACCGCGCGCAGTTCGGGCAGCGGGGCGATGTCGCCGTCCATGGAGTAGACGCTGTCGACGATGACCAGGCGCACGCCGGTCGGGGAGGCGGCCTTGAGGCGGCGTTCCAGGTGGTCGACGTCGTTGTGGCGGAAGCGGGTGACGGTGGCGCCGGAGAGGCGGCAGCCGTCGACGATGCTGGCGTGGTCGTACTTGTCGATCAGGACGGTGTCGCCCTGGCCGACCAGGGCGCCGACGGTGCCGACGTTGGCGGCGTAGCCGGAGCCGAAGACCTGGGCGCGTTCGCGGCGGGCGAAGCGGGCGACCTCGGCTTCCAGTTCCTCGTGCAGCGGGATGGTGCCGGCCAGGGCGCGCACGCCGTGGTTGCCGGTGCCGTAGACGTCGACGGCGGCCTTGGCGGCGGCCACCACGCGTTCGTCTCCGGCCAGGCCCAGGTAGCTGTAGCCGGACATCATGAGCAGGCGCTCGCCGTCCAGGTCGCAGTAGGCGCTGTCGCGTTCCATGGTGTAGGCGACGAAGCTGTTGCGGCGTGAGGGGTCGGACTCCAGCGCGGCCACGCGGTCCAGGGTGGCGGCGAGCTTCGGCTCCAGGCGGTCCCATGCTCCGGTGGCGTTCACGTGCGGGTCTCCTTCTCGGCGGGGCGCGGCGGGCGCGCGGCGGTTTTGCCGTGCGGTTTGCCGTCGGTTTGCCGCCGGTTGTCCGTCGGCTGTTCGGCGGTTCGTCGTCGGCTTGTTCCGGATTGTTTTCGGTATTTCCCGGCGCGGGGGCGGGTGGTGGTGCTGGGGTTTCCTCCCGGGATAGTCCCGGGGCTTTTACGGGTGGTGCCCGGCGCAGGGGGTGGGTGGTGTTTCTCGAAGCCTTCACGCGGGGTGCTCAAGGATGACTACATTTCTACGGCAGGATGCGCAAGGCGTCCGCAATAGCCGTGTTCTCGGCCTGCGGTAACGCTCTGACGTGCAGAAACCCTGCGTCCACGACGCATGGACCGGCCGGTGGGTATGTTTTGTCGACCAGTGTTGACACCGTGTGATGCGCCGAATGTATGGTCGAAATCCGCCGAAACCGAACGGCTGGTAGGCGGAATTTCCGGTCCAGGTTTCCCACGCCGTCGGCCCGGCGTCACGGGCCGTCGGCTCCGCTTTGGCTCAAGGGGGTTGGAGCACGTTGAACGGCTTCCGGGAAGACAGTCCGTCCGGCAGATCGGGGACATTCTCATGCTGATCCGCCTGACAGGACTTGTGACGATCGAGCACGACCGCGGCGCCCCGCAGCACCTGTCCAGCGCCCAGGCCCAGGTGGCGTTCGCCCGCCTGGTCCTGGAACGCTCCGCCGGCACCAGCCGCGACCAGCTGGCCGACACCATCTGGCCCGACGGCCTGCCCGACACCTGGGCCTCCGCGCTGCGCAGCGTGGTCTCGCGGGTGCGGGCCTTCGTCGCCTCCCCCGGCCAGGGCCCGGGCGCCACCCCGCTGATCGCCCAGGGCGGGCGCTACGTCCTGCGGCTGCCCGCGGACGCGGCGGTGGACCTGGAGGCCGCCGCCAGCGCGGTCGGGGAGGCCGGGGAGGCGTACGCGGCCCGCTCCTACGCGGTGGCGCAGCAGTTGGCCGCGGGGGCGATCGCCAACCTGCGCGGCGCGTTCCTGCCCGACCACGAGGGCGAGTGGGCGGGCGGGGTGCGCGAGCACGTGGAGGAGCTGCGGATGTCCGCGCTGGAGACGGCGAGCCTGTCGGCCTCGGCGCTGGGCGAGGAGCACCACGCGCTGCGCTGGGCCGACGAGGCGGTGCGCCGCGCCCCGTTCCGCGAGAGCGCCTACCGCTGCCGGATGGAGGCGCTGGCCGCGGCCGGCAACCGGGCCGAGGCGCTGCGCTGTTACCAGCAGCTGCGCCGGGTGCTGGCGGAGGAGCTGGGCATCGACCCGGCCGCCGAGACCCAGGAGCTCTACCTGGCGCTGCTGCGCTCCCCCGCTCCCGTCGCGCCCGCTCCGGCGGTGGTGCGGCCGGTGGACCCGGTGCTGATGGGGATCTTCGAGCCGCTGGCCCTGGCCCGGCTGGCGCGCCCGGCCGGGCCGCCGGTGCGCGCGGCCTGACGGGACCGGCGGTGCGCGCGGCTTGACGGCCTGTCGTCGTGGCGGGCGGCCCCCGACGCTGAGGGGGGCGCCGCCCCCCCGGGGCGGCGCGCCCG
>NZ_JBHWIR010000245.1:0-5237 GCF_042731835.1 Kitasatospora sp. NPDC059817
ATCTCCACGATCGACCCGGAGTACTACCGCTGGACCCAGTGGATCTTCCTGCAGATCTTCAACTCCTGGTACGACGAGCAGGCCGGCCGGGCCCGGCCGATCGCCGAGCTGATCGCCCGGTTCGAGTCCGGCGCGAAGCCGACCCCGGACGGGCGCCCGTGGGCCGACCTCTCCGCCGCCGAGCGCGACGAACTGCTGGGCGAGTACCGGCTGGCGTACTCCAAGGAGGTGCCGGTCAACTGGTGCCCCGGCCTGGGCACCGTCCTGGCCAACGAGGAGGTCACCGCGGACGGCCGCTCCGAGCGCGGCAACTTCCCGGTGTTCAAGTCCAACCTGCGCCAGTGGATGATGCGCATCACCGCGTACTCCGACCGCCTGATCTCCGACCTGGACCTGCTGGACTGGCCCGAGGCCATCAAGCTCCA
The DNA here is from genome assembly GCF_042731835.1 of Kitasatospora sp. NPDC059817. Lineage (NCBI taxonomy): Bacteria > Bacillati > Actinomycetota > Actinomycetes > Kitasatosporales > Streptomycetaceae > Kitasatospora > Kitasatospora sp. NPDC059817. Next base: position 426 of record NZ_JBHWIR010000245.1, read on the forward strand.
GCAGCGCAACTGGATCGGGCGCTCCGAGGGCGCCCGGGTCGACTTCGCCGTCGACTCCGGTGAGAAGATCACCGTCTTCACCACCCGGCCCGACACCCTGTTCGGCGCCACCTACATGGTGCTGGCCCCCGAGCACGGCCTGGTCGACTCGATCGTCCCGGCCGCCTGGCCCGCGGACGTGCCCGCCGAGTGGACCGGCGGCGCCGCCACCCCCGCCGAGGCCGTCGCCGCCTACCGCGCCACCGCCGCCGCCAAGTCGGACGTCGAGCGGCAGGTCGAGGCCAAGGTCAAGACCGGCGTCTTCACCGGCGCCTACGCCGTGAACCCGGTCAGCGGCGCGTCCGTCCCGGTGTTCATCGCCGACTACGTGCTGATGGGCTACGGCACCGGCGCCATCATGGCCGTCCCCGCCCACGACCACCGCGACTTCGCCTTCGCCCGCGCCTTCGCGCTGCCGATGCGCTGCGTCGTCCAGCCCACCGACGGGCGCGGCGAGGACCCGGCCGCCTGGGACGACGCCTTCGACACCTACGACTCCGTCATCGTCAACTCCTCCCGGGACGGGCTGACGCTGGACGGGCTGGGCGTCGTCGACGCCAAGGCCGCCGTCACCGCCTGGCTGGCCGAGCGCGGCATCGGCGAGGGCACCGTCAACTACCGTCTGCGGGACTGGCTGTTCAGCCGCCAGCGGTACTGGGGCGAGCCCTTCCCGATCGTCTACGACGAGGACGGCGTCATGCACGCGCTGCCCGAGTCGATGCTGCCGGTCGAGGTCCCCGAGGTCGAGGACTACTCGCCGCACACCTACGACCCGTACGACGCCACCTCCTCGCCCAAGACCCCGCTGTCGCGCAACGAGGCCTGGGTCAACGTCGAACTGGACCTGGGCGACGGCGTCCGCACCTACCGGCGCGAGACCAACACCATGCCCAACTGGGCGGGTTCGTGCTGGTACGAGCTGCGCTACGTCGACCCGTCGAACTCCTCGGCGGTCGTCGACCCGGCCAACGAGAAGTACTGGCTCGGCCCCACGGCCACCAAGCCGGCCGGCGGCGCCGACCTGTACGTCGGCGGTGCCGAGCACGCCGTGCTGCACCTGCTGTACGCGCGCTTCTGGCACAAGGTGCTGCACGACCTGGGCCACGTCTCGTCCGTCGAGCCGTTCCACAAGCTGTTCAACCAGGGCATGATCACCGCCGACGTCTACCGCGACGAGCGCGGCTTCCCGGTGCCCGCCGCCGAGGTCGAGGAGCGCGACGGCCAGTACTTCTGGCAGGGCGAGGCCGTCAAGCGCGAGGCCGGCAAGATGGGCAAGTCCCTGAAGAACGCCGTCGCCCCCGACGAGATCGCCGACGAGTACGGCGCCGACACGCTGCGCCTGTACGAGATGTCCATGGGCCCGCTGGACGTCTCCCGCCCCTGGGACACCCGCGCCGTCGTCGGCTCGTACCGCTTCCTGCAGCGGCTGTGGCGCAACGTCGTCTCGGAGGCCACCGGCGACCTGGTCGTCACCGAGGAGGAGCCGGACGAGGCGACGCTGCGTGCCCTGCACAAGGCGATCGACGGCATCCGCGGCGACATGGCCGGGCTGCGGTTCAACACGGCCGTCGCCAAGGCGATCGAGCTGAACAACTACCTGGTCAAGCGCGGCTCCACGCCGCGCGCCGTGGCCGAGCAGCTGGTCCTGATCGTCGCGCCGCTGGCCCCGCACATTGCCGAGGAGCTGTGGCGCCGGCTGGGCCACGACGAGTCGCTGGCGCACACCGACTACCCGGTCGCCGACCCGGCGTACGTGGTGGACGAGACGGTGACCTGCGTGGTGCAGCTCAAGGGCAAGGTGAAGGCCCGGCTGGAGGTCGCGCCGACGATCTCGGACGCCGAGCTGGAGGCGCTGGCGCTGGCCGACCCGGCCGTCGTCGCGGCGATCGGCGAGGCGCCGGTGCGCAAGGTGATCGCGCGGGCGCCGAAGCTGGTGAACATCGTTACTGGCTGAGAGGCTGAGGTCGAGGTCGGTCAGTTGAGGCTGAGGCTCAGGTCGGCCGGCTGCGGTTGAGGTCGCGTGGCTGATGTCGGTCGGCTGGTAGTCGGCCGGCTGAGGCTGCTGGGGCGGGTGTCCTTCGGGACGCCCGCCCTTTGCTCGTGCCCGGGGCCCTGGGAGGACCCTCGAACCCTCGGGGAGATCCCCGATCTGTCCCTGATCTCCGCCGCCCGGGCCCGTTCCGTCCGCCCCGGGCCCGATCCGGCGGCTACCGTGGAACCCTCGGCAGTACGGCCCGCGTTGGGTCCGGTGGGGGCCGAAACGGTGGCGGAAGGTGGCTCGCGATGGACGCGTTCGGCGTGATGATCGGCCTGGTCCTGCTCTTCGGGATCGCGGCGTTCGTCCTGGCCGTGGTCGGCACGGTCAAGGCGGCGAAGGCCGTCGCCACGAAGATCGGGCGGCACGAGGCCAACGCCCGGCGCGCCGTGGAGAACGCCACCCTCAAGGCGAAGACCTTCACCAAGGTCGGACCGCCCGGCCAGATCGCCGCCGTCCGGCTCGGTCTGCGCACCTCGCTCGACGGCACCCGGCAGGTGCTGGAGAGCGGCCTCCCCCAGGACGGCCAGCTCGGCGAGTCCCTCGCCCTGCTCGGCAGGCTCGACGCACACGCCGCCGAACTCGACGGCGAACTGCGGCTGCTGGAGCGGGAGCCGGACACCGCGCGGATCGCGGCCAAGCTGCCGGAGCTGCGCGAACGCGCCGAACGGATCACCCACTCCGCGGAGACCATGCGCTGGGCCGCGCAGGACCGGATGCACCGGTTCGCGGACGACGAGCTGAGCCGGCTCAGCCAGGAGTGCGAGAGCGAGGCGGGGGCGCTGCGGCACTGGGACACCTCGGGGGAGTCGTCGTCCGCGTCCGCCTCTGGCTCCGGCTCCGCTGCTTCCTCCGCGTCGTCCGCGTCCTCGGGTTCGGGGGCGGGTTCGGGGGCGGGCTCGGGTTCTGGCTCGGGGGCGGCCTCCGGGGGTGCTGTGCGGGCCGGGCTGACGGACGGGAAGAGCCGTCCGAGCGCCGAGGAGCTCCTCGGACTCGCCGACCCGCTGGCCAAGCTGGCCCAGCGGCTGCGGAAGCCGTCGGCGGGGCCCACGGCAGGCTGAGCCGAGCCGAGCCGAGCCGAGCCGAGCCGAGCCTGAGCTGAGCACCCCGCGCCGGGTGCTGCGGCCGTGCTTCGGCGGGTGCTGCGTGCTTGCTCCGGCGGCGCCCACGGGGCCTTTCGGGGCTCGCACCCGGGCGCTGTCCTCCCGGACGAACGGGGAGTAATCTCCGCCTCATGCCCTCTGACCTCGCACTTGTCACCGACTCCACGGCCTACCTGCCGCAGGAGACCCTCGACCGGTACGGGATCACGGTGGTCCCGCTGAGCGTCGCGGTCGGTGACGCGGTCCTGTGCGAAGGCGTCGAGATCTCCCCCAAGGACGTCGCCGAGGCGCTGCGCGACAAGCAGCGGGTGACGACCTCCCGACCGAACCCCGAGGCCTTCGCCGCCGCCTATCGGGCCGCCGCCGAGGCCGGGGCGAAGGGCATCGTCTCGGTGCACATCTCCGGCGAGCTGTCCGGCACGGTGGAGGCCGCCCGGCTGGCGGCCGCCGAGGCGCCGGTACCCGTGCGGGTGGTGGACAGCCGACTGGTCGGCATGGCCCTCGGATACGCGGTGCTGGCGGCGGCCGAGGCGATCGCGGCCGGGCGGGACCTGGCGGAGGCGGCCGAGGCCGCCACCCGGCGGGCGGCCGTGACCAGCGGGTTCTTCTACGTCGACACTCTGGAACACCTGCGCAGGGGCGGCCGGATCGGGGCGGCGCGGGCGCTGCTCGGGTCGGCGCTGGCGGTCAAGCCGCTGCTGCACCTGGACGGGGGGCGGATCGAACCGCTGGAGAAGGTGCGCACCGCGTCGCGGGCGATCGCGCGCTTGGAGGAGATCGCGGTCGAGCGGTCGGGGGGCGGGGAGGTCGACATCACCGTGCACCACCTGGCGGCCGAGGAACGGGCCGAGCCGCTCGCGGAGCGGCTGCGGGCCCGGGTGCCGGGGCTGCGGGAGCTGTACGTGGGCGAGGTGGGGGCGGTGATCGGCGCGCACGTCGGGCCGGGGCTGCTCGCGGTGGTCGTCGCGCCGCGCTGAGCGGGCCGGGCGTGCCGTGTCGCGGGCTCTGGTCAACTCCTCGCGGCGCTGATCACTCGTGTGAGTGATCTGTTTTGTCCACAACCCCTGAGTTATCCACAGGGGTTCGGTAATTTCTGCGCACTCTGCCGAGGACTCCTACCGTCCTCGGCATGACGACCATGGGCCTGGGCGCGGCGAAGCGCCACGAGATCAACGAGACCGTCCGGCTGCGGATGGCGGCGCTGCTGCCGACCGGCGGCGGCGCCGTCGTGGGCGATGGGGCGGGAGCAGAGGCCGGTGCCGGGGCGGGCGGGCCGGTGGGCTCCGGTGCCGCGATGGGCGCGCTCGCGTCGACCGGTCCGCCTTCGGGCGCGGTTCCGGCCGGGGCGGGGGAGCGGCCTCCGTCGGCGGGGCCTGCGCCGCCTGTGCCACCTGTGCTGTTGGAGCCGGTCAGGGCGGGCGGTGACGCGGATCCGCCGGGGCCGGGGGCCGGGTCGGGCCTTCGATTCGGCTCGGCGATGGCACTCGACCGGCGGGCGGTGGCCGGGTTGGCCGTCCTGCTGCTGTTCGCGGTCGGCTACGCCGTGCAGCACTTCTGGCTGGCCAGACCGCAGGCGGTGGCCGTGCCGGCGTTGGCGTCCGCCCCGGTCTCACCGGGGGCGGAGGGGGCGGAGGG
>NZ_JBHWIR010000245.1:5247-8666 GCF_042731835.1 Kitasatospora sp. NPDC059817
TGGGATCGGCGGTGCAGCTTTTGTGGGGGGCCACACCGCGGGCGTGGGCGGGGCGGCGTTGGGGCCCCCCCCGGGTCACCGGGGGGGGGGTGGGGGCGGGGGGGGCGGAGGGGGCGGCATCCGCGTCCGTGTCGACTCCGGCCTTGGGCCCGGGCCCGGCCGCGGTCTCGGCGGCCGATCCCGTCGGCCCCGGGGGCGGGGCGGTCGTCGTGGTCGACATCGGCGGGCGGGTTCACCTCGCCGGCCTGCACACCCTGCCCGGCGGCTCGCGGGTGGCCGACGCCCTACGGGCGGCGGGCGGTCCGCTGCCGGAGACGGACACCCGAAGCCTCAACCTGGCCCGGGTCCTGACGGACGGTGAACAGATCCTGGTCGGCGAGCCGGCTCAGGCCTCCGCCCCGGGCGCCGGGGCCGGCAACGGACCGCCGGCGGCCGGCACGCCCAGACCGCCCGTCAGCCTCAACCGCGCCGGCCTCGAACAGCTGGACACCCTCCCCGGCGTCGGCCCGACCCTCGCCCAGCGCATCCTCGCCTACCGCACGTCGCACGGCTCGTTCCGCACGCTCGACCAGCTCCGGCAGGTCAGCGGCATCGGGGCGCGCACGTTCGCGGAACTCCGTCCGCTGCTGACCCTCTGACCTCCCCGTCCGTCCCCTTGCCCGCCTGTTCTCCCGTCCGTCCGTCGTCGGCCGTCGTTGCTCGTCGTCGTCGTCGTTCGTCCGTCGCCGCCACCCGCCGAAGGGAGGTACCGCCGTGCCCGCCACCATCGAACCGAACCTGCCGAACCGCTCCACCGGTGCCGACTTCCGGCTGCTGCTTCCCGCCGTCTCGGCCTGGGTGGTGACGGCCGCGCTCCTCGGCCTGGAGCCGGGGTACGACGTCCTCGCCTTCGGCCTGGCGGGTGCCGCCGCACTGGCGGCCGTCCTGCTGCTCGTCAGGCCCGCGCTCCCACGCCGACGCGCAGCGGCGGTGACCTTGGCCGCCGTCCTGCTCACCGGAGCCGCCGCCGCGGTGGCCACCCCGCTGCACACCGCCGATCTGCACCGGGGGCCGCTGCCGGAGCTCGTCCGAGCGGCCGAGCACGCCCCGCCGCGATCCCTGGGCGAGCCCGCTCGGGTGGTGGAGGCGGAGCTGACCGTCGCGGGGGACCCGAAGTCCCACGCGGCCCGGGGCGGCACCACCGGCGGGCAGACCCTCCTCACCGTCGACGCGGTGGCCGACCGGGTCACGCTCCTGCCGGACGGGCGCAGTACCCGGACGCGAACCCCGGTGACCGTCATGGTCCGGGGCGCGGAATCCGGGCCCTGGCAGGGGCTGCTCCCGTCGGAGCGGCTGGTGGTGGAGGCCGAGGTGCGGCCCGCGGGAGACGGCTACGACACCGAGTGCGCGGCGCTGCTGGTCGTCCACGGCCCGCCCCGCCGCCTCGCGCCGCCGAACCTGCCGCAGCGGATCGCCGGGCGGCTGCGTGCCGGTCTGCGCACGGCCAGCGACGGGCTCCCGCCGGACGCGCGCGGACTGCTCCCGGGCCTGGTCGTGGGGGACACCTCGCGACTGCCCGACGACCTTGAGGACGCCTTCCGGGCCACCGACCTGGTGCACCTGGTGGCGGTGAGCGGGGCCAACCTGGCGATCGTCCTCGGCGCGCTGCTGGGCGCCCCGGGGCAGGCCGGCACCCCGGAACGGCGCGGGCTGGCCGCGCTGCTGGGGCTCTCGCTGCACACCAGCGCGCTGCTCGGGACGGCGCTGACGCTGGCCTTCGTCGCCGTCTGCCGGCCGGAGCCCAGCGTGCTGCGCGCGGCCGGGACGGGGCTGATCGGCATGCTCGCGCTGGCCACCGGCCGGCCCCGGCAGGCGGTGCCCGCGCTCGCCGGGGCGGTCCTGGTGCTCGTCCTGCTCGACCCGTTCCTGGCGCGTTCCTTCGGATTCCTGCTCTCGGTGCTCGCCACGGCCGGGCTGCTCGTCCTCGGGCCGCACTGGGCCGAGGCGCTGCGGTCCCGGCGCTGGCCGCACCACCTGGCGGGTGCCCTGGCGGCGACGGCCGCCGCCCAGGCCCTGTGCGCGCCGGTGACGGTGGTGCTGTCCGGGCACGTCAGCCTGGTCGCGATCCCGTGCAACCTGCTGGCCGAACTGGCGGTGGCTCCGGCGACCCTGCTCGGCTTCGGGGTGCTCGTGCTGCAGCCGCTCCTCCCGGACCTGGCCCGCCTGCTCGCGGAGCCGGCCGGAGTGCCGGTCGGCTGGCTCGCCCTGGTGGCGCGGCGCGGCGCCGAACTTCCGGGCGGCCAACTCTCCTGGCCGGGCGGGTGGTTCGGGACGGCGACGGTCGCGCTGGCCACCCTGGCGGCCTGCTGGGTGATGCCGCTCCTGCTGCCACGGCGAGCGCCGTCCGGCAAGCCCGTCCGTGCCCGGCGGCGGTGGGTGCGGGCGCTGGTGACGGGGGTGCTGCTCGTGGTCCTGCTGGCCGTGCTGCTGCGGCCACCGCAGCTCACCCGGATCGCGACCGGCTGGCCGCCGCCGGGGTGGCGGATGGTGATGTGCGACGTGGGCCAAGGGGACATGCTGGTGCTCGCGGCCGGTGCACCGGACAGCGCGGTGGTGGTCGATGCGGGGCCGGATCCGAACGCCGCCGACAGGTGCCTGCGGGATCTGGGTGTCACGGAAGTGCCGCTGTTGGTGGTGACGCACTTCCACGCCGATCACGTCGAGGGTGTGCCGGGGGTGGTCCGGGGCCGCCGGGTCGGAGCGATCGAGGGCACGACCCTGGACGATCCACCGGGTGAGGCGGCCCGGGTGGCGGGCTGGGCGGTCGGTGCCGGAGTCCCGCTGCTGCGCGCGGGGCGCGGTGAACGGCGCTCGGCGGGCCCGGCGTTGTCCTGGGAGGTGGTCTGGCCCGACGCCGGGGCGGCTGTCGAGGCCCCGGGGGCGAACAACGCGAGCGTCGCGCTGCTGGTGTCGGTGGCGGGCGGACTGCGGATGGCGTTGCTCGGGGACCTCGAACCGCCTGCCCAGTCGGCGCTGCTGGGCCGGTTGGGGCGGGTGGACGTCCTGAAGGTGGCGCACCATGGATCGGCGCATCAGGACTGGGCTTTGACCGGTGCGTTGCGTCCCCGGCTGGCATTGATCTCGTGCGGCGAGGGAAACGCGTACGGGCATCCGTCCGTGCGGACGGTGGACCGGCTGCGCGCGCTGGGTGCGAGCGTGCTGCGCACCGATCGGGTGGGCGACATCGCGGTGACGGGCGGATCGCCGGCCGTCCTCGGGGTGTCCGTGCACCCGCAGGCGGCGCACGAGGCGCGCAAGCCCCGCTCGCACGCTGCGGACGGAGCGCCCGCCTCCCGTACCGGGCGGGGGGGCGGGCCGCCCCCCCCCCCCCCCCCCCCCCGCCCCCCCCCCCGCGCCCCCCCCCCCCCCCGCGGGGGGGT
>NZ_JBHWIR010000246.1:0-8642 GCF_042731835.1 Kitasatospora sp. NPDC059817
GACACCCCGCGCCGCGGTCTCCCCCCGCCCCCGCCGCGGGGGGGGCCCCCGCGGCGCGGGGCGGGCGCGGGCGGGCGCCCGCGCCCCAAACGGGGGGCTGAACCTGTAGACCCTGCCCTCGTCGGGGATGACTTGGCCATCTTCGTGATCAGGGCCTTCTTGCGAGAGATCGCGGCCTGGCTCGACAGCCTCCAGATCCAGCCGCCCGGCCTGGTGCCGGTCGACGGCTGGCGGACTGACTCAGACAGTCACCTCGGCCGACCGCGCCCGAATTTGCTGGAGGGTCTCGTCGGCGCTTCTCTGCCCGGCCCAGCCCTCGGTGAGGGCGGCGCCGGCGGTGCGGCATTCGCCGTGGAACGTGGCGTATCCGCCGCCGCCCGGCAGCATGAAGTGCGCCTTGAACGCGCTTCGCTCCAAGTTGGTGGTCCCGTGGAACTGAGTGCCCATGAAGTCCGCACGCGCGAACCGGCAGTCGCTGAGGTCGAAGTCGATCAGAGTGGCGGCGGAAAGGCTGAGCTCGACTCCGTCCCAGAACTGTTCGCGCGGCGGGGAATCCGGCGCCGCCCCGGGGTCGTGAGGGCGGAGGTGGTCGGTGAGGATCTGCTGCGCAGTCCGCCGCAGCCTCAGTTCGGCCACCTGCTCCGCGGTGAGCGCGGCTTCATCGCCGGCCTCGAACGCCAGCGGCGCCCTCAGGAATCCGCAGACCGCGTCGACGATTCCGGCCCGCTGGGCGGCGCGGGCCTGGCCGAGCGCGTCGAGCACGTGCAGTCCGGACAGCCGCACCGCCGGGTCGGCGTCGGCGAGCTGGTGGGCGTAGGGCGCCACGGACTCGTCCGTCACCAGCCGGCCCGGCCCGTTGTCCTCGGGACGCAGCCCCCAGCCGAAGGGCCATTGCTGAGGGCTGAACGACTCTTCCGCGTCGTCGACTTCCGAAGCGTCGTCTTCGTCGGCGACAGTGTCCGCGGTCGCGCCGGTGAGATCCACACTCGGCTGGTCGAGATGGACCTGATCGCCGAACCAGGCGTCGCCGAACTCCGCATCCGCCCCGAACCGTGCCTTCCAGAACCAGGCCGGACCGTGGAATCGCGCGCCGTGGAAGGACACCCGATCCCGGAAGCAGGTGCCGTCGCTGCCCTCGTACCAGGTCTGGTAGTCCTCCTGAAGCACGGCGCTCGGCCAGCCGGGATCGGCCTCGTTCGGCTCGCGCCAGGGGATCTGCACGCCGAACGGATCCGGCTTGCCAGAGGGCAGATCGCCGTCCTCGTCGAACTCTTCGAATCGGGAGTCGTCCTCCTGGACGGACTCCTCACCACGGCCGAACCAGGCCATATTGTCGAACCGGGCGCCGGCGAAGCCGGCCGGGGAGTGGAACCGCGCCAGCCCGAAGTGGGCGTCTGCGCCGAACCTGACGTCGGCGAACGACGCCTCGCCTTCGAACACGGCCCGCGCGAAGATCGCGTCGTCGCGGAAGTGAGCGCCGTCGAAGACACAGCGGCCGCGGAAGTGGGCGTCCGCGAAGACCGTCGGACCGAAGGAGCAGCCGCTGAAGTCGACGTCCGGCAGTACGGCGCCCTCCAGAGCGAAGGCGAGGTGGTCTCCGCCCCGCGCCAGCGCGACAAGAAGCGCGACAGCACTGTCGACAGCTTCCACAACCGTGCCGCGCAGGTAACGGCACACGGCGTCGGCGGCAGGCTGGCGCAGCGCGGGATGTGCCCGGGCGAGTACCTCAAGCTCCTGCAAGCCGGCGTGGTGCGCGTCGGCGCCCGGTCCCGCCAAACAGTCGGCTATCCGCTGGAACTCCCCGGAGGCGTCCGGTTCCGTCGGTGATCCCATGCCGTCAGACCCTAGCGCAGCACCGCGTTGACCCTTCGGGGGTTCACGTGGCTTTGAGCGGGGAGCCGTCGTAGGCCCAGCGGTAGGCCTAGTTGGCGCCGAATTCGCCGGTACGGACGGCGGTGACGAAGGCCTGCCAGGAAGAAGAGGGGAAGACGAGGGCGGGGCCGTGGGGGTCCTTGGAGTCGCGGACGGGTGTCACGTTGGCGAAACCCTCGGCCACCTCGATGCACTGGCCGCCGCCACTGCTGTATGAGCTCTTTTTCCAGCAGGCGTCAGTCAGTTCGACATCCATTCGAGCTTCCTCCGTACCGAGCTGATCGTTGCGAGTGAGTCGGCCTGGTTCATGGCCTCGACTACAAGGCGATCGTAGCTCCTGTCCAGTTCCCTGGTCGGCTGAGAATCCCGGTCGATGTAGCCACGCTGCTCAGTTTCCAGGTAGGCGAGCATTTTGTGGTTCGGCATGGTAAGCAGCGTCACCGGACGAATGAACGGCCGGTTCTCGCCCAGGGAGTACGGCGCCACCTGGATCACCACGTTCGGTCGGCGGGCGAACGCTTCGAGGTGGGTCAGCTGGTCGAGCATGACCTCCCGGCCCCCGATGATTCGGCTGAGACAGCTTTCGTCGAGCACGGCGTGCAGGAACGGCGGTGGTGTCCGGTCCAGGATCTGCTGTCGGGCGATCCGGAAATCGACGCGTTCGGCGGCCTGTTCCGGAGAGGTGCTGCCCTGTCGGACGTAGCCGGCCTCGATCGCCGCGGCGTAGGCCCGTGTCTGTAGGAGCCCGGGGATGACGTTGATCTCGAAGAGTTTGATCTGCTCCGCTCGGGCCTCGTAGTTGGTGTACTCCGGGAAGCCCTCCAACAATGCGGTGTGCTTGAGCTGCCAGTACATCAGTACCAGCGTGCCGCCGGTCTTGAGCTCCTGGTCGGCGAGCTCCGCCAGCTGCAGGCTCGGGGGCCGGTGTGCAAGTTCGACGTAGGACAGGTGCGATGCGGTGCACCCGACCTTCTTCGCCAGTTGGACCTGGGTGAGCCCAACTGCTTCGCGTGACCTGCGGAGTTGAACTCCGAAGGCGGCCCACGGGGACGAGGTCGGGTCGATGGTCTTCTTGTTCATGGAGCTTCCCCAACTCACGGCTGGCCTGACTGCAAGTCGCATATCACTTCCGATGCTAGGTGGTGCGGGGCCATCATGTGCACAGAACGTGAAACGCTGATTGCGGAAGGTTATTCCCATGGCCGATGCCCAAGTTCCCCGCCACCACGGCTACGGCGTGCGCTGGGACACCGGGGCCCGCCTCTACCGGGTCCGCAACGAGGTCACCCGGGAGTGGCTGCGCCAACCGGACGGTGAGCTCAGCGGGTTCAGCTCCTTCTCCGACGCCTGGGGCACGTGGCGCGTCTTCGAGGTCCACAAGCGGCCGGGGGAGTGAGAGCCGGACGCATGACGGCTGAACTCCTCGCCCGCCTCCTGTGGTTGGCGGGCTTCTCCCTCGTACTCCTCGCCGCCCTCAGAAGGTGAACCGCCCGATGCGTGACCCCCGTCTGCTCGCCAAGCCGCCGGTGTGCCGGCTCGGCTGCCTCGTCCTCGTGCGCAACCCGCGCGGTGACGTCCTGCTCGTCGACCCGGACTACATGGACGGGCTGATCCTGCCCGGCGGTGCCGCGAAGCCGAACGAGCCCCCGCACCTTGCCGCCGCCCGCAACCTGCACGCCGAGACCGGGCTCAACCTCCGTCTCGCCGACGTCCTCGCGGTCGACTTCACCCCCGCCGACCGCTACCTGGAGCGCCTCAACCTGGTCTTCGACGGCGGCACCGTGCATGACGACGTCCGCCTCGCCGTCCCGCCCCGGCACCGCAGCGGCCTGTTCGGCGCCCGCTTCGTCCCCGCCCGCCAACTCCCGGACGTCATGGCGCCCTCCCAACTCGCCCGCGTCAGCGAGGCGTTGGCGGGCCGCGCGCTGCCCGTCCTCCTCCACGGACAGCGCGCGACCTGAGGACCGCCGTGCTGGTTCACCGCGCGCCGGCGGCCTCCAGGATCGCGGACAGCCGCGACAGGCATTCGCCGACAAAGCCGGGATAGGTGCCCCAGTAGTACGACAGCCCGCCGACCCCGACGCCGACCGCCCACGCCCGGGCCCGGGCCCGCAGCCACGTCACGTCGTCGAGGCCGAGGGCGTCCCAGTACGCCTGGCGGGCCGGGGACGGAAGGTCCCACACCGTGGCGTGCTCGGCGTCGGGAAAGCCGACCGACAGGCATCCGAAGTCGATGACCGCGTGCAGCCTGCCCTGCCGGACGAGCAGGTTGGAGGGTTTCAGGTCGCCGTGCAGCCACACCTGGCGGCCGGACGCCCCGGGCAGGGCGAGCGCGCTTCGCCACAGGTGCCGCAGGTGCTCGATGTCGAGGTCCAGGCCCGGGATCGTCCGGCACTTCTCGAAGCATGCGGTGATCGACTCGTCGCTGTCGCGCAGGTCGCCTCCGCGGTACCAGCTGAGCGCGCCGTGGCGGACGGCCCCCATGAGCGGGACGCGGTGCAGGTCCTTGACGACCGCCGCCAGGTCGGCCCCGAAGGCGGGCCAGTCGGTGACCGACCCCGGGCCGGGCTCCTCGCCGTCGATCCAGCGGTACACCGACCAGGCGAGCGGGAACGCGGCACTCGCCGTCCCGGCGTGCACCGGCTCCGGCACGCGGCACGGCAGGTGCGGTGCCAGCCGCGGCAGCCACGTCAACTCCTTCCGCACGGACTCCGCGCTCTGCGCGGTGCGCGGCAGCCGCACGAGCAGGTCGTCGCCGAGCCGGTACATCGTGTTGTCCGTGCCCGCGCCGGCCGGCGAGACGGACAGGCCGGCCCAGTGCGGCCGCTGCTCCCGGAGCAGGGAGCGGACGACCGCCTGGTCCGCGAAGATCTCGTTCTCGTGAAGGGCCACGGTGCGAGCCTTCACGCCGGGCGCCACCGCCGCCAGCGATTTTCCCGAAACCGCTGCTGTCCGGGTCCCGTCGAAGAGCAAGACGCCGCCGGCCGGGACCGGCACCGGGACGGCCTGGTCGGAGAGGCCAGAGAGGCCGGAGAGTTCGGGGTGCTCGTCCATCCAGGTGCCGCCGCCGTCGGGCTGTGGGACGCCCGCGTACGGGGCGCGGTGGGAGCCGGGGACGATCCAGGTGCAGCCGGTCTCCACGGTGGCGTCCTCGAAGTACCCGACGGCGGTGAGCAGGCCGCGGGTGGGCTGGGACGCCGGCCCGCCCGTACGCCCCGGGTCAGAGGAGCCCGAGGCGGTCCAGGGCGAGGTAGGCGGCGGCGGTGTCGGTCATCTGGCCCCTGCGCAGCACGGTGGAGCGGAACTCGGGCAGGGGCAGGGTGACCACGTCGATGAACTCGGTGCGCTCCGGGGTCGGCTCGGTGACCTTGGCGCAGCCGGTGGCGTAGAAGGCGAAGCGCAGGGCGGTGGAGTAGGCGTCGTGCCAGTACGGTCCGGCCGCGTGGACCTCGCCCTGGTAGCCGGTCTCCTCCAGCAGTTCGCGGGCGACGGCCTCGGCTGCCTCTTCTCCGGGTTCGATGAAGCCACCGGGTAGTTCGTACAGCACGCGGTCGGGGCCGGGCCGGTACTGGCGGGCGAGGATGACGTGCTGGTCGGGAGTGAGGGCGAGCACGGCGCCGGTTGGGCGCTCGCGTTTGAGGTAGAACTCCTCCGTCCGTCCGTCGGGCAGCTCGAAGTCGACGCGTTCCACGGACCGGCCGAACTTGCTGAACATGGTGGTGCGTTCGATCTCGCGCCATGACGCGGCGGGGTGGGTCATGGCTGGACTGTACGGCTCCGGCCTGACTCCGGGCGCTCGTTGGAGCCGCCCAGGCCTCCGCGCTCGCTGCCGCCGTCGGCTCCGCCCGCCTGGCCTCAGCCCTCACCGACATGCGCAATGCGTCATCGCTGGAAGCCAGTTGACGCCTCACCGATCCGGCGGCCCGTTCCCGGCGCGGTCCCTGCTCGGCGAGATGGCCGCAGAGCAGGCCGCCGCTTGTCGCCGGCGAAATGGCGAAGTGCGCAACAGCGAAAAGGGGGTGGGCGGCGGGGGGGGCGCCCGGCCCGGGGGCGCCCCCCCCCCTGGGGGGGTGGTTCAGTCGCGCGTGTCGGCGGCCTCGACGGCCAGGGTGGGGGTGCGCAGGCCGGCGAACAGGTCGTCCTCCGGCAGGTCCACGTCGATCAGGGTACGGGCGAGTTCGTAGTCCTCGGTGGGCCAGACCTCGCGCTGGACGTCCAGCGGGACGCGGAACCACGGCCCGTCGGGGTCGATCTGGGTGGCGTGGGCGATCAGGGCGCGGTCGCGGGTCTCGAACCAGTCGCCGCAGCTCACCCGGGTGGTGATCTCGCGCTCCTGGCGGCCGCTCTTCTCCCAGCCCGCGATCCACTCGCCGTATGGCGAGTCGTGGCCGTGCTCGGTGAGGTACTGGTGCAGGGCGCGGATGCGGCCCATCGGGAAGCCGTGGTTGTAGTAGACCTTCAGCGGCTGCCAGGGCTCGCCGGCCCCCGGGTAGGCGTCCGGGTCGCCGGCGGCGTCGAAGGCCAGCATGGTGATCTTGTGGGTCATGATGTGGTCGGGGTGCGGGTAGCCGCCGTTCTCGTCGTAGGTCGTGATGACCTGCGGCTTGAACTCCCGGATCAGCCGGACCAGCGGTTCGGCCGCCTCCTTCACGTCCTCCAGGGCGAAGCAGCCCTCGGGCAGCGGGGGCAGCGGGTCGCCCTCGGGCAGGCCGGAGTCGACGAAGCCGAGCCAGGCCTGCTTGACGCCCAGGATCGCCCGGGCCTCGTCCATCTCCTTGCGGCGCACCTCGTGGATGTTCTCCTCGATGTACGGGTCCCCCTGGAGCTTGGGGTTGAGAACCGACCCGCGTTCGCCCCCGGTGCAGGTGGCCACGAGCACGTCCACTCCCTGCTCGACGTACATGGCCATGGTGGCCGCGCCCTTGCTGGACTCGTCGTCCGGGTGGGCGTGCACCGCCATCAGTCGCAACTGCTCAGTCAACGCCTTGCGTTCCTTCCACATATCGGGCGTTCCGCGAAGTCCGGTCCGCCCACCGTACGAGCCGCTCACGTCGGGGCCGCGTCGCCGCGGGACCGGCCGCGGACGTACCCCGGCCCGGTCGAGCCCCGCCCCCGCCGGACCGGCCGCGGGCGTGCCCCTCCTATAGTGACGGACTGGAGGAGCGTCGCATTCCCCCGCACCACCCGCGCGGCCCCTCCCGTCAGGAGAGGACTGGGTCCGATGAACGCGAGCACCACCACCCCGCAGCTGCCCGAGGGGCGCTACGGCCGGCGCGGCGACCGCGATTCGGACCGCCGCCTGAAGGTGGCCGGCGCGGTCTGCGGCGTGCTGGGCCTGGGCCTGGTGGCCTGGCTGGGCGGCTCCTACCTGCTGCGCGAGACCACGATCAACGGCTCGGTGCCGACCTTCCAGGCGGTCTCGGACTCCGAGGTCGAGCTGCACCTGGCGGTGCGCAAGAGCGGCGGGACGGCCGGCAGCTGCACGGTCCGCTCGCAGGGGGCGGACGGCTCGGTGGTCGGGGTGGCCGACTTCCCGGTGCCGGCCGACGGCTCCAGCTACGACGCCGTGGTCACGCTGCGGACCACCGCCCGCGGCACCACCGCCGAACTGCTGGGCTGCACGCCGGCGAAGAAGTAAGCCCGCGAAGAAGCGCGAAGGAGTGGGCCCGGCCTCCTGCGCAGGGAGTCCGTCCGGCCGCCTGCGCAGGCGGCCCGCCCGCCGAGTCGCACCGGCACCGCGCCCCGCTCACCGGTACTCTGCCGGGCACCACCGGTACTCTGCCGGACACCGGCGCATAACCGATCGGGAGAACGGGCATCCGTAGGAAGTCCCGCACCCGGCCCGGCACGCACCACCGCCGTACACCGTGGCGCATTCGCTGTACACCGTGGCGCAACGCCGACGTCAATGGCGCGCAAACGACCCTTCTGCTTGTCGGCAGGACTTGTTAGGCTCGTGGTTTCGCCCCTTCCGCACCGGATGGTACGGGAGCGGGCGTTGCTTTGTAGTTACGACCGATATCACCACCAACCCTGCTGACGACTCACACCCGCAGCACAGCCCCAGCACCTACGAGGAGCACCCGTGACCCAGACCAGTGAGAACGTGACCTGGCTCACTCAGGCCGGCTACGACCAGCTGAAGGCCGAGCTGGATCACCTGACCGGGCCCTGGCGCATCGAGATCGCCCAGAAGATCGAGGCGGCGCGCGAGGAGGGGGACCTCAAGGAGAACGCCGGCTATCACGCGGCCAAGGAGGAGCAGGGCAAGTACGAGCTGCGCATCCGCCAGCTGACCCAGCTGCTGGAGCGTGCCAAGGTCGGCGAGGCGCCGGCCGACTCGGGTGTGGTGGCCCCGGGCATGGTCGTCACGGTCGCCTTCGACGGCGACGAGGACGACACCATGGAGTTCCTGCTCGCCTCGCGCGAGGTCGCCGGCTCCGACACCATGGACGTCTACTCGCCGCAGTCGCCGCTGGGCCGCGCGATCGACGGCAAGCAGATCGGCGACGAGGCGACCTACGAGCTGCCGAACGGCAAGCCCGCCATGGTGAAGATCGTCAAGGTCGTGCCGCACGCCGGCTGACCAAGCCTGATCCGGTCTGATCTGGCCTGACCCGGCCTGACCAGACCTGACCGACCGACGAGGGCGGCCGCGGAGTCCCTGGACTCCCCGGGCCCCCCCCGAGGGGGGGGCGGGGGGGGGCGGGGGCGTTTCAACCACAGAACCAGCCCCCACCCCAGCAACGAGGGGAAGAGTAGGGGGGCGG
>NZ_JBHWIR010000247.1:0-8477 GCF_042731835.1 Kitasatospora sp. NPDC059817
GGGGCCCCCCCGCCCTACCCCCCCCCCGCGGGCCGCGCGGCGCCCCCCCCCGCCGCCCGGCCCCCCCCCCGCCCCCCCCCCCCCCCCGGGGGGGGGGGCCGGGCCTTCGCCGTTCAACGCCGCGCTGCGGATACCCCCGTGGGGCACACCGGGCGTTCGGGGCCCCCGGCCGGGTGCGGCACAATGGAAGGCTGCAAGCCGAATACTCCCGACGACGCCGGAGCGATCTCACGTGGCGGAATACATCTACACGATGCGCAAGGTGCGCAAGGCGCACGGAGACAAGGTCATCCTTGACGACGTGACGCTCAGCTTCCTCCCCGGGGCGAAGATCGGCGTCGTGGGCCCCAACGGCGCGGGCAAGTCCACCGTGCTGAAGATGATGGCCGGCCTGGAGCACCCCTCCAACGGCGACGCCTTCCTCTCGCCCGGTTTCACCGTCGGCATGCTGCTCCAGGAGCCGCCGCTCGACGAGACCAAGACCGTCCTGGAGAACGTCGAGGACGGCGTCAAGGAGATCAAGGGGAAGCTCAACCGCTTCAACGAGATCGCCGAGCTGATGGCGACCGACTACTCGGACGCCCTGCTGGACGAGATGGGCAAGCTCCAGGAGGACCTGGACCACGCCAACGCGTGGGACCTGGAGGCCCAGCTGGAGCAGGCCATGGACGCCCTGGGCTGCCCGCCCGGCGACTGGCCGGTCACCAAGCTCTCCGGTGGCGAGAAGCGCCGCGTGGCGCTCTGCAAGCTGCTGCTGGAGTCCCCCGACCTGCTGCTGCTCGACGAGCCCACCAACCACCTGGACGCCGAGTCGGTGAACTGGCTGGAGCAGCACCTGGCCAAGTACCCCGGCACCGTCGTCGCCGTCACCCACGACCGGTACTTCCTGGACAACGTGGCCGGCTGGATCCTGGAGCTCGACCGCGGCCGCGCCATCGGCTACGAGGGCAACTACTCCACCTACCTGGAGTCCAAGCAGTCCCGCCTCAAGGTCGAGGGCCAGAAGGACGCCAAGCGCGCCAAGCGGCTCCGCGAGGAGCTGGAGTGGGTCCGCTCCAACGCCAAGGGCCGCCAGGCGAAGTCCAAGGCCCGTCTGGCCCGCTACGAGGAGATGGCGGCCGAGGCGGACAAGATGCGGAAGCTGGACTTCGAGGAGATCCAGATCCCGCCGGGCCCGCGTCTGGGCAGCATCGTCATCGAGGTGGAGAACCTCTCCAAGGCCTTCGGCGAGAAGATCCTGATCGACGACCTCAGCTTCACCCTGCCGCGCAACGGCATCGTCGGCATCATCGGCCCCAACGGCGCCGGCAAGACCACGCTGTTCAAGATGCTCCAGGACATGGAGACCCCCGACTCCGGTGTGGTCAAGGTCGGCGAGACCGTCAAGATCAGCTACGTCGACCAGAGCCGCGCCAACATCGACCCGAAGAAGACCCTCTGGGAGGTCGTCTCCGACGGTCTGGACTGGATCAACGTCGGCCAGGTCGAGATGCCGTCCCGCGCCTACGTGTCGGCCTTCGGCTTCAAGGGCCCGGACCAGCAGAAGCCGGCCGGCGTGCTGTCCGGTGGTGAGCGCAACCGCCTGAACCTGGCGCTCACCCTCAAACAGGGCGGCAACCTGCTGCTCCTCGACGAGCCCACCAACGACCTCGACGTCGAGACGCTCTCCTCGCTGGAGAACGCCCTGCTGGAGTTCCCCGGCTGCGCCGTGGTCATCTCCCACGACCGCTGGTTCCTGGACCGGGTGGCCACCCACATCCTCGCCTACGAGGGTGAGAGCAAGTGGTTCTGGTTCGAGGGCAACTTCGAGTCGTACGAGAAGAACAAGATCGAGCGGCTCGGCGCCGACGCGGCCCGCCCGCACCGGGCCACGTACAAGAAGCTGACCCGCGGCTGACACCCAGCCGTCACGGCGGCCCGGCAGACTGCCCCTCGGGGCGGCCTGCCGGCCGCCGGCCCGCCGCCACCGCACGGCGGCGGGCGACCGGACGTCGAGGAGAACACCTGTGGCCCGCCACATCTACGCCTGCCCGCTGCGCTGGTCCGACATGGACGCGTTCGGCCACGTCAACAACGTGGTCTTCCTGCGCTACCTGGAGGAGGCCCGGATCGACTTCATGTTCACCCAGGCCGCCGAGGCCGGGGCGGGGGAGTTCGCGGGCGGCTCGGTGGTGGCCCGCCACGAGATCGATTACAAGCGCCCGCTGGTGCACCGGCCGGAGCCGGTCACCGTCGAGACCAGGGTGACCCGCATCGGCGGCGCCTCGCTGACCGTGTCCTACGAGATCAAGGACGTCGCTGAGGACGGCACCGAGACGGTGTACGTCCAGGCGTCCACCGTGGTCGTGCCCTACGACCTGGCGGAGGGCCGGCCGCGCCGGATCTCGCCCGTGGAGCGGGAGTTCCTGTCCCGCTTCATGGACGAGGAGCCCGCCGTAGTCGCCGCCTGAGCACCCACCTCCGACGATTCGAGCTGACCCGCGTTGACCATCACCGCCCGCCTCGCCCTCACCGACGCCGGGGAGGCCGCCGACCTCTCCGCGTTCCTGCTGCGCCTGCTGCGCTTCGACAAGGCGGCGGCCGTCCGGTTGCAGGCGGTGGCCCCGGCCGGGGAGGACGGCGTGCTGGCGGTCTTCGGCCGGCTGCCGCTGGGCGGTTCGGGCGCGCTGGCGATCCGCACCGCCCGGCTGACCGGGCCGGCCGAGCCGACCGACCTGACGGTCTCGGCGGGCCAGTTGCTGGACGGCGTGGACGCCGGGACGGGTGCCGTCGCGCTGCCCGCCCCGGTGACCGGGCCGGCCTGGGCCGGGCTGCTGCCGCCGCGCACCGGCTGGCGGCCGGTCGGGGCGCCGCCGGCGGCCGAGGTGTACCCCGAACTGATGGCCGGGGTGCGGGAGTTCCGTGAGCGCAGCGAGGCCGTCCCGGCGCAGCACCGCGGCCGTGCGGTGCTGGACGCGCTGGCCGACGAGATCTGGTCCCGCCCGGTCTCCGTGCTGCCGGAGCTGCCGCTGCGGGCGGTGCACGCGGCGTACGTGATCGGCTTCCTGAAGCCCGGGGCCCCGCTCACCGTGCACCGGGCGGGCGGCTGGCTGCGGCTGAGCGCCCCGGCCGGCTCGGTGGCGGTCCGGACGGTGGCCGCACCCGGCGCGGGGTTGGGGCTCAGCCCGCTCCGCTGACCGGAGGGGATCAGCCCGGGGTGTTGATCATCGAGGCGGCGGCGTAGGTGAGGTAGTCCCAGAGCTGCCGCTCGGCCTCGGCGGGCAGGGCCAGGTCGTCCACGGCCGCCCGCATGTTCCTGAGCCAGGCGTCGTGCGCGGCGCGGTCGACCTTGAACGGCACGTGCCGCATCCGCAGCCGGGGGTGGCCGCGCTGCTCGCTGTAGGTGCGCGGGCCGCCCCAGTACTGCATCAGGAACAGGGTCATCCGCTCCTCGGCCGGGCCAAGGTCCTCCTCGGGGTACATCGGCCGGAGCAACTCGTCCTCGGCGATGCCCTGGTAGAACCGGTGGACCAGTCGCCGGAAGGTCGGTTCGCCGCCGACCTGGTCGAAGAAGGTCTCCTCGCTGAACGTTCCTCGCCGGATCTCTTTCACCCGACCATGGTCGCAGACGCCGACGGGGTCGTACACCGGGACCAAAGGCGTACGACCCCGCAGGGCGTGTGTCGGGGCTCAGGCGACCGGGGCGGCGGTCACACGTCCTCCCACTTGAACAGCTTCCAGGAGATGCCGGTCAGCACGGCCGCGAAGAGCAGCAGTCCGCCCATGGTGGGCAGGGCGTCCATGACGCCGCCGCCGCGGGTCAGTACCGACTGGGCGGCCGTCACCAGGTAGCGCAGCGGCATGACCTTGGAGATGGTCTCCAGCCAGCCGGGCGCGCTGTCCAGCGGGATGAACGCGCCGGACAGGAAGGACATCGGCAGCACGATGATCTGCGAGATGCCGTTGGCCGCCTCCTCGGTCTTGGCGACCGATCCGGCCAGCAGGCCGATCGACATGAAGGCGAGCGTCGCGCAGGCCACCAGCGGGATGACCAGCCACCAGTTGCCGGTGAGCTTGAGCCCGAAGAAGTTGGTGGCGACCGTCAGGAACACGGTGGTCTGGAGGAGCGAGGTCAGCAGCGAGACCAGGATCCTGGAGCTGATGACCGTGCCCGCACTCACCGGGGCCAGCCGCAGCCGGCGCAGCACCTTGCTCTTGCGCCACCCGACCAGGGTCAGTGCGGCACCGAACACCGCGCCGGTGGCGACGGCCCAGCCGAGCAGGCCGGGGGTGAGGAACTGGATCGGCTTGAGCGACTGGTCCTCGACCTGCTGGGCGTCCAGCACGTAGGCCGGCTTCTGGCCGGTGGCGGCCTGGTTGGCGCTCTGGACCACCGAGTTGACGATGCCCCGCAGCGCGCCGGCGCGGACGGTGTCGGCGGCGCTGAAGCGCAGCTCGACCTTGCCGTCCGGACCCTGCTCGATCATCGCGTCGAAGTCGCCCTTGCGGACCTTCTCCAGCGTGGCGGCCGCGTCGTCGGTCCTGGTGATGGTGAGGACCTTGTCCAGGTCGACCCGGCCCTCGCCCTGGATCGAGTCGAACAGCTTCACCGCGCCGACCTGCGCCACCTTGGCGTGCGGGCTGCTGGAGCCCTTGCCCACGGTGCCGAAGAACACCAGGAACACCAGCGGGAAGAGCAGGATGAAGAAGGTCGCGGTGCGGTCGCGCTTCATGCCGAGCAGCATCGCGCGGGACAGGCTCCAGAACGCGCTGACCCGCTCCCGCTCGGCGCTCGCGCCGCCGCTCGGACCGTCGCTCCGGGCGGGGGTCTTCGGCTCGGTGGACGTGCTGGCGGTCATGCGCGGTACTCCCGTCCGGTCAGCTGGAGGAAGACGTCCTCCAGGGTGGCGCCGCGCACTTCGAGGCCGCGCAGCGCGTTCTGCTCGGCCAGGACGCTCAGGACCGGGGCCGGGAGGCGGGTGGAGACGGAGAGCGAGACGCTGTCGTCCTCCAGGGCGGCGATGTCGGCGCCGGCCGCGGTGAGCAGGTCCCGGGCGCGCTCGACGGACAGCTGGCCGGACGCGACGCTGATCCGGACGGTGTCGTCGATCTCGCGGATCAGCGTCGCCGGGGCGCCGGTGTGCAGGATCTTCCCGTGGTCCATGATCGAGACCCGGTCGCAGAGCACCTCGGCCTCGTCCAGGTAGTGGGTGGTGAGGACGACCGTGCGGCCCTCGCCGTTGATGTCCCGCAGGAGGTCCCAGAGGTTGCGCCGGGCCTGCGGGTCGAGGCCGGTGGTGGGCTCGTCCAGGAAGACGATCTCCGGGTCGTGGGCCAGCGCGCAGGCGATCGACAGGCGCTGCGCCTGACCGCCCGACATCTGGTCGGTCATGACGTCGGCCTTGTCGGTCAGGCCGACCCGCTCCAGCATCGCGTCGGCCCGCTTGGGGCCGACCCCGTAGAACGACGCGAAGGTGCGGATGGTCTCCCGGGCCGTCAGTTTCCGGAAGAAGGCGGAGGCCTGGAACTGCACGCCGATGCGCGGCAGCAGTTTCGGATTGCGCGGCCAGGGAGCCATCCCCAGCAGCTCGACCCGGCCCTCGTCCGGCTTGCGGACGCCTTCCAGGATCTCCATCGTGGTGGTCTTCCCGGCGCCGTTGGGGCCCAGGATTCCGTAAAATTCGCCGGCCTCGACGGTGAGGGACACCCCGTCGACGGCCTGCACGTCCCCGTACCGCTGACGGATGCCGTCGGCGGATATAGCTGCAGTCATGTGGCCTGAGCCTAGGGCTTGCGGAGGGCCCTGTGCACGTCGGCGACGACGAAATTTGTGGATTGTCCGAGGGATCGGGAACAAGCCGGGCCGGGCGGAAGTTGAATCCCACCCGGCCCGGCCGGAGTTGTCGCCGACGGTCTTTCAGACGCGGTGCACCGTGATCGTCGTCCAGGCGCCGATGTGGATCCGGTCGCCGTCGTTCAGCGGCACGGCGGTGTGCGGGGCGATCGGCTCCGCGCCGCCGTTCACGGTGGTGCCGTTGGTCGAGTCCTGGTCCACCAACACCCAGCTGCCGTCCGCCTGTTCGGCGAGCAGCGCGTGCTGGTGCGAGGCGCCCGGGTCCTCCGGCGGCACCGACAGGTCGATCTCCGGCACGGTGCCGCGGTGCTGGCTGCGCCGCCCGATCCGCAGCTGGCCGCGGCCGGTCAGCGGGATGCGCCGCTCGGGGCAGTACGGCGGGAAGAACAGCCCGGCCGCCTCGGGGCCGCTGCGGGCCATCATCTCGGTGAAGTACTCGCGGTCGGCGGAGACCACCGCGATCCAGTTGGTCCGGAGCGGCTCCGCGGGGGCCGCCGACTGTGGCTGCTGAGGCTGGGGCTGCTGCTGATGCGGCGGGGCGAGGTGGAACGAGGTGCCGAAGTCGCCGCCGCGGTTGTTGGGGCCGGGGGGCTCGGCGTACACCGGGCCGGAGTCCTCGCGGACGGGGGCCTCGGGGAACGCCCCCTCCGGCGTGGGCCCCTCCGGCCCGTTGGCGGGCAAGGAGGGAGGGTAACCGTAGGTGTGCGCGGGCGCGGCGGCCTGCTGCGGGTGCTGGGTGTGCTGCGGCTGTGGCTGCTGCGGGACGGGCGGGCCGTACGGCGGTTGGCCGTACGGCGGCTGGGCGGCCGGCGCGCCGCCGTACGCCGCCGGGATGTTCAGCGGCTGCTGCGCCTGGCGGCGCGAGGGGGTGGAGAGCTCGTAGTCGTACCCGCACTCCTCGCAGAACCGTCCGGTCTGCGGGCTGCGGCAGATTGGGCAGACCGTCAGGCCCTCGGTCAGGTTGGGGTAGCCCTGGGCCGGTGGCGGCGGCATCGCGCCGGGCTGTGGCGGGACGTTCCCCGGCGGCACCGGCGGAGGCGACGGCGGCGCGCCGTAGGGCGTACCGAGGTGGTCCGGGTGCTGGGACTGCTCGAACGAGCCGGGCGCCTCGGGCGCCGGGTGGGAGCCGTACGCCCCCGGGTGGGTCCCGTGGGCCCCGTGGGCTCCCGGGTGGGCTCCGGGCGGCGGCGGGGCCGGCGGAGTCATCGGGAAGCCGCAGAAGTCGCACCAGTCCTCGGCCTGCGACTCGTGGCCCCTCGGGCAGATCGGCATCAGTTCCCCCTCACATCGAGCCGGCTTGGGGCGGCGTCGCACCGGGTCGTCGGCCCGGTCACGTCTTCAGCGGTCACTTCTTCACACGCACCGTCTTGGTCGACCGGGTCTCAAGGGTCATCGAGTCGGCCTCGCTCACGTTCTTACGGAACCGAACCGTACCCTCCTTCGGGTCCACCACGTCCACCACCTTCTGCAGCAGTTTGTAGGTGCCCTCGTTGCCGGTCGCGTGCGCGATCCGGACGGCGGCGCCCAGCTTGGAGGTGGCGGTGTCGACGTCCCCGGCCCGGTGGGCCTCCAGGCCCTCCTGGATGGAGGAGGCCAGCTCGGCCTGCCCGGTGTAGTGGGCGACCTGCGGGCTGATCCGGGTGGAGGAGGCCAGGTCGTCGGTCCACACCGCCTTGACCAGGCCCTGGGAGAGCACCTCGGGGGTGCCGCTGCCGACCTGCGGGGGCAGCACCAGGCTGATCCGGGCGGCGAGCATCTCGTTGCCGATGGAGGCGGCCGGGACCTCGACGCAGACGTGGTAGTCGCGGCTCTCGTCGCCCCAGGAGCCGGTGGGGTAGTCGCCGGCCCGGGGGCCGGCCTCCGCGCGCCGGGCGGTGAGGTCCTCGACCGCGGGGGCGACCTGCTTGACGAACTTGACCGCGGCGTTGGCCGGGGTCCAGATCCGCAGCGCGACGTCGGCGACCTGCTTGCCCATGGCGCCGGCCATCATCGAGCGGAAGTCCTCGGCCAGGCCGGAGGGTTCGGCGACGATGTCGACGGTGCCGAGCAGCGCCGAGGAGATCTTGCGCAGCTCGTCGATCCGCCAGTCGGTGCCGACGCCGCGGCAGTCGGCGGTGAAGTGGCCGGTGACCCGCTCGATGGCGCGTTCCAGGTCGACTGCCGACTCGTGCTCGTTGTTGCCGTCGGTGAGCAGGACGGCGTGCCGGATGGCGATGTCGCGGCGGGTCAGGAAGAGCTTGTCGGCCTTGGCCAGCCAGGTGCCCATCGCGGTGCCGCCGGCGGCGGTGAGGCGGCGCAGGGACTCCTTGGCGTGGCCGCGGGTGGTGGCGGAGGCGGTGGCGAGGGTGCCGTCGCCGGGGTAGATGTCGCGGGCCTCGTGGGTGCCGGCGACCACGGCGAAGGCGGTGCCGTCGCGCAGCGCGTCGATGGCGGCGGCGGTGGCCTCGCGGGCGCCGTTGATCTTGGTCTTGGGGTAGTCCATCGAGCCCGAGCAGTCCACCAGGATCACCACGGCCGCGGCGGTGTCGGCGCTCTGCGGGCCGCCCGCGGCGGGGATGGCCAGAGGGCGGGCGCCCGGGGGGGCGCCCCCCGTGGCGGGGTACGGGGCAGTGGGGGTGTGCACGCGAGCGCCCGAGGGCCAGTG
>NZ_JBHWIR010000248.1:0-8442 GCF_042731835.1 Kitasatospora sp. NPDC059817
GCGCGCGGGCGGGGTGCCAGTGTGGGGGGGGGGGCCCCCGGTAGACGCCCGCTCCGGGGGGGCGACAGGGGTCCGGGGTTCGTAGTTCACCGCGTCGCCGACGGTCCTCAACCCCGTGACCCGGTCGTCCGGGATCTTCACCTCGAACCTGTCCTCGACCGCCACGGCGATCTCCATCATGGCCAGGGAGTCGACGTCGAGGTCGTCGGTGAACGACGTCTCGGCGCTCACCTCGGCGGAGTCGATGCCGAGGACCTCTTCGACGATCTCGGCAATGGCGTTGAGGATGTCGATGTAGTCCACCACGGGTTCCTCTCTCTGGGGATGGGGATGGGGTCGGCGTCGGCCATCAGTCGGTGCGGCGGGCCTCGGTGGGGACGTCAGAGCCCGAGGCGTCGCCGGTAGGCGAGGAGGGTGCGCAGGAAGCCGTCCAGCTGCTCCTCGGTGTGGCCCGCGTGCGGGAACAGGCGCAGGAGCGCCTGGTTGCGTGAGACGGCCGGGTAGGAGAAGACGGGGACGAGGTAGCCGTCCTCGACGAACCACTCCCGCATCTGCAGGGCGGCGGCGTCGCTTCCGATCGGCACCGAGAGCATGTACGACTCGGTCGGCGTCGTCGCCGTGCCGGCCTCGTGCATCTGTTGGCGAAGGCGGGCGGCATGCGCCAGGTAGTCGTCGACGATCCCCGGAGTGCCGGCGAGGACGTCGATCGTGCGGTCGGCGGCGTAGGCGGTCGGCGGCTGGATGGCAGCCGTGAACATCGAGGTGCCGGAGAGCAGTTCGAAGGCGTCGATGGCCGCCGCCGGCCCGGCGATCGCGCCGCCTTCCAGACCGATGGCCTTCGACAGCGACACCATGACGAAGTCGGCCCGCTCCCGGATCGCGGCCGCCTCCCGGGCGTAGGGGCGGTTCTCGGGCCCGTAGACCATGAAGCCGTTCGCATCGTCGATCATGCTGACGGCGCCGTGCCGGTCGCACTCGTCGAGGATCTCCACGATCGGCCCCATGGTGCCGTCGGCCGAGTAGATGCTCTCGGCGATCACCACGGTCTTGCGGGTGCGGGCCCGGTCCAGGACGCGTGCCAGGTCGGAGACGTCGTTGTGCCGGAACGCGTGGACGTTGCGGCCGTAGTCAAGTCCCTGGAGGCCCTTCCAGATGCTCCAGTGGACGTCGCGGTCGACGACGAACACGGTGTCGTGGTTGCGCACCTCGATCCCGGCGTCGAAGTGCGCGGAACTGCTCATGGCGTGGACGAACCCGATGTTGGCCAGGAGCCCCGTGGCGAAGCTGATGGCTCGTTCCTTGCCGGTGTGACGGGCGATCGTCGCCTCCAGCACCTGGTGCGGGCGGCAGATCCCCTGGGTCATCCTGGACCCGCTGGTGCTCAGGCCGTGGGCGAGCGCCCCCTCCGCGAAATGACGCCGTACCGGGACGTGGCGCTCCAGATCGAGGAAGCTGATGCTGGCGAAGTTCACCAGCTCGCGGCCGTTGCGGACGATGGTCGGCCCGACCGGACCGTCCACCACCGGCGGGCGGTACGCCGTGTCGTGGGTGTTCGCCTCGACGAAGGCGGCGAAGGCCCACGGGGCCAGGCGGTCCGCGGAGGGTCCAGCGGTGCGGGACGCGGTCATGGCGAGGTTTCTCCTCCACGATGGGCGCGGGGCGGTGAGGGCTCCAGGGCGGTGGCAAGGTGGCCGAGCGAGGCCGTTCCGGCCAGTTCGTCCGACGCGATACCGGTGAAGCCGAACCGGTGGAGCAGCGCCAGCAGACGGGGGACGGCGACCAGGGTGACTCCGTGGTCGGCCAGGCAACGGTTCATGTCCACGGCGTCAGGGCTGTCGGAGGGGCTGCCCGGCAGGCCGCCGGGTGTGACAGCGGCCACGGCGGCGGCCAGCGCCCGTTCGGCGTCTGTCGTGGGCGGGCGAGACGGGATCCGCAGCGTTCCCGTGTCGGTGGTGGGGGTGGAGGACCGGCCGGATCCCGGACCGGCCGGGGACAGGACGTAGCGGCCCGGGGCCGCGATGCCGGGCACTTCGTCGAGGTGGTCCAGGACGTGGCGGTGCAAGTCGTCGGGGGTGACACCGGGGGCGGTGCGAGCGTGTGCGACGAGGTGCGGTTCGCCTTGCCCCGCGGCGTCCCCGCTGGGCGCCACCGTCACGTCGAGCACTCCGGGATGGCCGCGCAGCACGTCCTCGACCTTGGCCGGGCACACCCACCCCTGCGGGGCGCGCCACCATCCGGAGGCGGCCGGTGTCAGCGGGCGCGCCGGAACCGGGCACTCGGCACCGCCGGCGAGCGCGCGCAGGAAGGCGCACAGACGGACGGGCAACGCCACGGCCTGCCCGGCGTCGAGCAGGTGGTCCCCGACGGTGACATCGAGGGTGACGAACCCCGCGTCGAGGCTGAGGTCGACGTAGAGCGTGTCGCAGGGCTCGTCGGGCGCGCTGCGGATCCAGGTGGCGGACGCGTCCGGCAAAGTGTCGTGCGCGGGGGCCGGGTACCCGGGGACCAGGTAGTCGCGCGGCCACGAGTAGCAGTTGTACTCGATGGTCGGTACGGTCACGACACCGAGGCGACGGTGCATCCGCGCCTCGGCGGCGACCAGTTCTGCGGGGCGCCACTGACCGTGCCGGTAGGCGGCGGCGGAGGCGGCGGCCACCGAGGCGACCACCTCGCCGAACGCCGCGCCCGGGCGGAGGTCGATCTGCACCGGAACCGTCAGGGCCCGGACGCCGACGCTGTTGCGCAGAGCGGCCCGGGCCCGGTTGGAGACGACCACGGACGCGAGGAACCGGTGTTCACCGGTGCGGCCGGCGACGTCGTGGGCCAGCGCCGCGAGCACGACGACCTCCGGGCTGACCCGATGTCGCCGGGCGACGCGGTGGAGATCGTCGTACGCACCCACCGAGCGGTGCTGGAGGCGGTGGCGTCCGGCGCCGTCGTCGGCCCCGCCGAACGGTGCCAGCACGCCGGTCGGATTGCTCGCGCGCCGCGCGAGCCACTCGCGCTCCGCCGCGCGGGCGCGTTCCAGGGGCTGGGCGGCGACCGTGTCGAGCGGGTGCACGGGCGCCTCCGCCGGCGCGCCGACGCCGCGCAGTTGATCGTGCAGTTGGTCGTGCAACTGGTTGATCAGTACCGCCAGCCCCCAGCCGTCGATCAGCACGTGGTGGGCGGCCAGCAGGACCGCACGCGGCCTTCCCGCCACGAGCAGCACCCTGGCGAGCCAGGGCGGATTCCGCTCGGGATCGATCGGGCGGGCGGCCAGCGCCGCGGTGGCGGCCTCCAGGGTGCCGGCATCGACGGCCGGGACGTCGAGGTGGTCGACCGGCAGCGGGGCCCAGTCCGCGCGGTGGACGTGCTGGATCGGGCGGAGCGGGTCGACCGTGGTGCGCAGCGCCTCGTGACGGGCGGTGAGGGAGGCCAGTGCCACGTGGACGTCGGCGAGGGTTGCCGGGGGCGGGACGTGGCAGTGGTCGGCGAGCGGCGTCGGGTTCACCCGCCGTGCTGCGGGAATGGTGCGTTCGAACCAGTGCCACTGCTGGACCCAGGTCAGCGGCCCGCTGCGGGTGACGGCGGCGGCGCTCGGGGTCGGCTCCGGGAGGCGGTTCACGGCCGGGCCCTCAGACCGCTCGGACCACGAGAGCGGCATTGTGGCCGCCGAAGCCGAACGAGTTGCTGAGAGCGATCCGCATCCGCTCGTGGTGCTGCGCCCGGTGCGGCACGAAGTTGATGTCCGGGTCGATCGGCTCGTCGCAGTTGATGGTCGGTGGGACGTCACCCGTGCGCAGGACCTGGATCGAGGCCACGAGCTCGACCGCTCCGGCGGCACCGATCATGTGCCCCGTCATCGACTTGGTGGAGCTGACCGGGATCCGGGTGACACGATCACCCAGCACCTTGCGCAGGACGGCCGTCTCGGTGGCGTCGTTCAGCACCGTTCCGGTGCCGTGCGCGTTGACGTAGTCCACGTCCGCCCCCGTGATCCCCGCGTCGCGCAGCGCCGCCTCGACGGCGAGGCACGCGCCCCGCCCCTGCGGATGCGGGGCGGTCCAGTGATGAGCGTCGGAACTCGCTCCGTAACCCGCGAGTTCGGCCAGAGCCGTCGCCCCTCGCAGGTCGGCCACCTCGGCGGCCTCCAGCACCACCACGGCGGCCCCCTCGCTCATCACGAACCCGTCGCGGTGCGCGTCGAACGGCCGGCACGCCGCAGTCGGGTCGTCGTTGCGCCTGGACAGCGCGCGGGCGTTGCCGCTGCCCGCGAGGTCGACGGTGGTGACGCAGGCGTCGGCGCCGCCGACCAGGACGACGTCCGCCTCCCCGTTGCCGATCATGCGCATCCCCGCGCCCACCGCGTCCGCGCCGCTGGCGCACGCCGTGCTCTGGGCCCGGCTGGGCCCCTGGGTGCCGAGACGCATGCTGATCTCGCAGGCTGCGCTGTCCATGGCGGTGGTGACCTGGGTGAACGGGCTGATGCCCCGCGGCCCCTTGTCGCGCAGCGTGTTCGCGGCGCGGTAGATCGCCCCGACCGGGCCGTAGCCACTGCCGATGATCACGGCGACCCGCGGCGCCAGGCGGTCGTCGACGACGAGTCCGGCGTGCTCGCACGCCTCCAGCGCCGCGGCGAGGGCGTACTGCGCGTACGGGTCGGCGCGGCGGCTGACCGTCGGCGGCATGTAGCGGCCGGGTGTGAAGCCGCGCACCTGGCCGCCGATCCGGACGCCGAGACCGGTCACGTCGATCGCGTCCACGGTGGCGATGCCGCTGCGGCCGGCGAGCATCGCCGCCCAGGTCTCGCCGACACTGTGGCCGAGCGGCGTCACCGCCCCGTACCCGGTGACCACCACCTGGCGCCGGTGCCGGCTGCGCCCGGCGTCGCCCCGCTCTCCTGCGTTCGTCACTGGGGAACCACCTCGGCTGCGTTCGTCACTGGGGAACCACCTCGGCGTCGCGGATGCAGGGGAGGATGTCGTCGGGCGCTACCGGCACCATGAGCACGGCCGTGCCTCCCCGGGAGCAGAACCGTCGCGCGGCAAGAAGCTCAGCGGTCAGCGCGGCCTTGTCGCGCAGCACTCGACAGTGGATGTCCGGCCCGTCCACCACGGGCGGCGGCGCGCCCGGGCGGGCGAAGGGGTGGCGTTCGGCGTCGAGCCCGAGGCGGGCGCGCTGGGCGTCCAGCCAGCCGTAGCCGCCGTTGCACAGCACCACGTACAGCACGCCGCCGTGGGCCGGAGCGGTGACGGCGATGTCCGCGCGGGCCGCGAGGAACGCGCCGTCCCCGATGAACGCGGTGACCTCGTGGTCCGGGGCGGCCCGCTTGACCCCGATGGCCGCGGCCGCGCCGAAGCCCAAGGGGGTCTGCTCCGACGGCACGACGGACCCGCCACCGACGTGGAAGGGGAAGCCGTAGGACCACATGTCCTGCAGCCCGTTCTCCTGGACCAGCACACGGGGCTCGCCCGCGGTGGCGTCGAGCGCGGCGAGCAGCTCGGCGATGCGGATCCCCGGCAGCGTCGCCGCGCGGACCAGTTCCGCCTCCACCTCAAGCGACATGGCCTTGCGGGCGTCGGCGATCCTGTTCGCCCACACCTCGGTCGCGTCCGCGCGTTCGGCCTCGCCGCCCTCCTCCAGCGCCCGCGACCAGCCGAGCACGGCGTGCCGGGCGTCCCCGAGCACCCGCGGGCCCGCGAACTCGGCCGACAGGCCGCCCGGATCCACGTTGACCTGCACCACCGCGACCGGGGGCCACGGTGTTCCGCCTTCGACGACCGTCTCCTCGAGTCGCCCGGCGAGCGACACCACCAGGTCGCAGGACGACCACAGTTCGCGGGCGGGGGCCGCGGCGTAGAGGCCCGCCACGCCGCAGAACAGCGGGTGGTGCTCGTCGACGGCACCGCGGCCGGACGCGGTGGTGAAGAGCGCCGCGCCGAGGCGTTCGGCGAAGCGCTCGACCACGCCGCCGCCGTTGCGGTGCCGCATTCCGCCGCCCACCAGCACCACCGGACGCCGGCTCTCGCGGATCGCCGCCAGGGCCGGCCCCGGCGTCACGGGAACGGACTCGAGGACCAGTGGTTCGGGCAGCGTCGGCCATGCTCCGGTGACGAGGACCTCCGCCGTGCGGACGTCATCGGGCACCTCCAGGTACACGGGTCCGGGCGGCGGCCCCAGAGCCCGGGTCAGCGCCGTCACCGTCGCGGGGACGACCCGGTCCGGATGCCCCACCCGGTGCGCCCACCGCACGAGCGGCGCCGTCACGGCGACCTGGTCGAGTTCCTGGAATCCGCCGCTGCCCCGGCGGCGTTCGGGCACGCCGGCGGCGAGCACGAGGACGGGTGCACCGGACTCCCGCGCTTCGAGCAGTCCCGTGGCCGCGTGTGTGACAGCCGGGCCCTTGCCCAGTGCGCACACGGCGAGCCGGCCCGACTGCAGCGCGTAACCGGTCGCCATGTACATCGCGTTGCGCTGGTCACGGCACGGCACGAGGTCCAGTCCGGCGGCGTCGAGGGCACGAAGCAGCTCCAGATCGTCGCCGGGCAACCCGAAGCAGGTGTCCACCCCGTTGGCCACCAGCAGGTCGACGATCGCGGACCACGCGTCGGCGTACCGTCTGCTCACCTGGCTCACCTGGCTCACCTTGCTCACCTGGTTCACTCCCCGCTCACCGTGACGGGGGCAGCCGTCGGGAGGGTCTGTGCCACGGCCTGCGACATGAGCAGCGGTTCGGCGTGCCGCTCGCCGCCGTAGGAGATGTAGTTCGCCCGCATCCCGAATCCGCCGAACGGGCGGTTGCCGTCCTCGGCGTCGAGCAGCGTGTGGTCGACACAGGTCTGGTGACGCCTGGCCAGCACATCCACCGTCTGCGGATCGTTCCCGTAGACCATCGCTCCCAGCGCGCGCTCGCTGAAGTAGGGGTTCGACAGCCGTTCACGCAACAGCCTCGCGCTGGGATAGGCCACGACGTTGAACACCGGGGCGAACATCTCTTCGAGGGGGATCTTGTCGTCGAAGCCCCAGAGCAGCACGGTCGGCTCGATCTTGCGGGACGGCAGGTCGATGCGCCCGCCGTGCCGGATGCGACGTGCGTGGTGCACCAGGTAGCCCGAGCAGTTCACCAGCGCCGAGTCGTAGAAGATCGGGCCGTAGTCGGCGGCGGGGTCGCCGTTCCTTCCGAATCGCAGCGAAGCCAGTTCGGCGGACAGCAGGTCGACGAAGTCCTCGGTGCGGCCCTTCGGCGTGAACACGACGTCGGGACCGAAACAGTCCTGGCCCGAGTTGTAGAGCCGGATCCTCGTGAGGTCGTGCACGGCGCGGGTGAGATCGGCGTCGGGTGCGATCACGAAGGGGTTGATGCCGTTACCGAAGAAGAGGAGGAGCTGGTCTTCCGCCAGCCCCTCGCGGACGGTCTCGGCATTGACGTAATTGCCGGTGAAGACGACGAGGTCCGCCTCGCGTACCGGCCCTGTCACGAATTTGCGCTGACTGAGCTCGGAAAGGCTGATGGGCAGGCCGTGAACCGGTGCCAGCAGGTCGTGCAGGCGCTGCACCTGGCTTTTGATCTCGGAGGACGGCCGAAAGGTGATTCTTTCGCTGTAAAGGGATGCTATGAGCATGTAGAGCGCGTAGGAATGGAGCGGCATGTTGGAAGGCATGAATACCGCGACCCGAGGCACGCAGCCGGGCCGGACGCGACGGATCTCCTCCTCCGCTCCGTCCAGGGTGGCGAGGAAGGAACGGATCTCCGCGCCGGCGGTGTGGTGGGGCGAGATCTCGGTGAGGATTCCCATCACCGCGTCCTCGTTGTCGGCCACGTACTGGCGCACTGCGCGCAGCGCGTCGACACGGCCGGCGAAGGGGATGCGGTAGCCGGTCGCACCGACGGTCGAGCCGGTGGTCGAGCCGGCGGTCGAGCCGGATGCGGTGACGTCGGTGGTCGTCCTGGGCGATGCGGACAGCGAGCTCATGGCGATCTTCTCCAGAACGGCCCGGTCGGGCTTTCCCGTGTTCGTGAGGGGCAACGAGGGAAGCACGACGATGTGGTCGGGCTGCTCGTAGCGGGCGAGCACAGGGCGCAGCAGCCGTTTCCAGTGCGCGGGCTCGTGAGCGTCCGGGTCCGCGATCACGAACACCAGACGACAGCCCAGACGTGCGTCGGGGACCGCGACGACCTCGGTCTGCGCGCCGGCCGACTCGGCCAGCTTGGCAAGGTGGTCGGGATAGAGCGTGTGGCCGTCACGGTGCGCGGCGTGCTTGCGCCCGACCGGGAAGACGCGGCCGGCGTCGTCGATCAGGCCGATGTCGCCGGTGCGGTGAACGGGACTCGACACCGGAACGATCTCACCGTCGGCGCCGAGGTGGCCGGTCATCAGGCCGTCACTGCGGACGACGAGCTCGCCGAGCCGGCCGTGGGGACGCTGCCTGCCGTGGGGGGGCGGGGGGTCGACGACCACA
>NZ_JBHWIR010000249.1:0-6756 GCF_042731835.1 Kitasatospora sp. NPDC059817
GATCGTCGGCGCACTGGCCCGCTACACCGGGGACTTCGCGCTCGCCGAGGACGTCGCCCAGGAGGCGCTCGCCGAAGCACTCGTCGGCTGGGCGCGCGACGGCGTGCCCACCAGCCCGGTGGGCTGGCTGCTGGCGACCGCGCGCCGGCGCGCCATCGACGCCTTCCGCCGCGCCTCCGCCCTCGACGAGCGCTACACCCTGCTCGCGGGCCAACTCGCCGAAGGCCAGTTCAGCTCCGGCCCGGCGACCGCCTCCGGCCCGCCGCACGAACTGCCGTGGGACCCCGACCGGGTCGACGACGACGTCCTCGCGCTCATGTTCACCGCCTGCCACCCCGTGCTCTCCCCCGAGGCCCGGGTCGCGCTCACGCTGCGCGTGGTGGGCGGCCTGTCCAGCGAGGAGATCGCCCGGGCGTTCCTCGTACCCACCGCCACCGTCCAGGCCCGGATCACCCGGGCGAAGAAGACGATCGCCGCGGCGCACGTGCCGTTCGAACTGCCGCCAGCCGAGGACCGGCGCGAACGGCTCGGCGCCGTCCTGAGCGTCCTGTACGTGATCTTCACCGAGGGCTCGACCGCGACCGCCGGCGACCACCTGCTACGCCCCGACCTCGCCTACGAGGCACTCCGGCTGGCCCGGACGCTGGCCGCCCTGCTGCCCGCCGAACCGGAGGCGTGCGCACTGCTCGCGCTGTTCGAACTCACCGCCGCGCGCTTTGCGGCCCGCACCGCACCCGACGGGGAGGCGGTGCTCCTGGAGGACCAGGACCGGCGCCGGTGGGACCGCTCCGCGATCCGCCGCGGCCTGGCCGCACTCGGCCGCGCCGCCGCCACCGGACGGGGCCTCGGCCCCTACGGCCTCCAGGCCGCGATCGCCGCCTGCCACGCGGCGGCGCCCTCGGTGCAGGAGACCGACTGGGAACACATCGTGCTCCTCTACGAGGCACTCGGCCGCGTGGCCCCCTCCCCCGTCGTCGAACTCAACCGGGCCGTGGCCGTCGCCATGGCCAACGGACCCCAGCAGGCGCTCCACCTGGTCGACGAACTCGCCGCCTCCGGCCGGCTCTCGGGATCGCACCTGCTCCCGGGCGTACGCGGCGAACTCCTGACCAGACTCGGCCGCACCGCCGAGGCCCGCGCCGAACTGGAACTCGCCGCCCGGCTGTGCCGCAACACCCGCGAGCGGTCGGTACTGCTGCGCAAGGCGGCCGCGCTGCCGTGACGCCCCCGCCCGGGCGGGCGGGGGCGTCGCGAGCCGGGGCCGTCACGAGCGGGGGCAGAACTCCGCCTCCAGCTCGGAGGTGAACACCGCGATCGGCCAACTCCCCTCGACCCAGTCGCCGTTGACGTTGGTGGCGAGCAGGTGCCGGCCGTCGCGGGTGCCGAACGCGTAGGACCACGAGCCGTTGATGGCGCCGCCCATGCCCCAGACGGTGGGGCCGCAGTCGAGCCTGATGCCCGCGACGCCCAGACCGTATTCCGCCTGGTCGATCCACTGGTGCCCGGTCGGGATCATCGTGAACATCTCCCGCTGCTGGGCGGGCGGCAGGAGCCGTCCGCCCAGCAGGGCGGCGAAGAAGGTGTTCAGGTCGCGGACGTCGGAGACCATGTCGCCGGCGGCCCAGCCCCAGGACGGGCTCAGCTCCGTCACGTCGTAGGCGGTGGCGTTCGGCCCGGTGAGCCCCAGACGCGAGTACTCGCGCCCGTGCGGCCCGTGGATGGCGGTGTCGTCGGAGGAGGGTTCGTAGGTGCCGGTGAGGCCCAGCGGGGTGGTGATCCGCTGCTCGATCTGCGCGGCCAGGGTGCCGCCGGAGGCCCGCTCGACGATCAGGCCGGCGAGGACGTAGTTGGTGTCGGAGTAGGTCCAGCCGGTACCGGGCGCGAAGTCGGGCCGGTGGGCGAGCGCGATCCGGACGAGCTGTCCGGGGGTGTAGCTGTCGAAGCGGTGCCGCAGGAAGGGCAGGCCGCTCGCCTCCTGCCGGACCTTCTCGTCCATCGCGTAGTTGTAGATGCCGCTGGTGTGGTTGAGGAGCTGGCGCACGGTGATCCGCTCGCCGTCGTAGCCGGGGGCGTCGAGGAGGCCGGGCAGCCAGCGCTCCACGCTGTCGTCGAGGCTCAGCCGCCCCTCGGCGGCGAGCTGGAGGACGACGGTGGCGACGAAGGTCTTGGTGGTGCTGCCGATGCGGAACCGGTCCTGCGCGAGACGGGCCCGCCCGGTGGCGAGGTCGGCGACGCCCGCGCTGCCGAACCACCGGCGGTCGCCGTCCCGGACCTCGGCGACCGCACCGGGCAGGCCGCCCGTGGCCACCGCCCCGTCCAGCACCCGCTGGACCCCCGGGTGCCCGCCCCTGCCGTCCGGCGCGGGCGCGGCGAACGCCGGTGTGGCGGCGGCGCCGACCAACACGGCCCCGGCGAGCAGGGTGGCGACGGCTGCGCGCGTGGTGGTTCCCATGGCGTGTTCCCCCTCGATGTGGTGTCGCGGTTCGGGAAGAAGCTACGAGCAAATTCACATAATGGTCAATACGAAACCTGCCGATGGTGGATGTATTTGCAGGTAGATACCACAATATTCTTGCAATGACCCTCCCAGTTAATGCAACAGAACGTCGCGAGTCCATTGCAACAGTGGGCGAGCCGGACGGATACTGTTCACGCGACGGAAGGAGACGAGGACGGATGCCCGGAGCCAGGCTGACCCCGCAGGACCGCCACCGGATCGCCGCCGGACTGGCCGAGGGGCTGGGCTACGGCGAGATCGCCCGGCAGATCGAACGGCCGACCTCGACCGTCACCCGCGAGATCGCCCGCAACGGCGGACCCTCCGACTACCGGGCCGAACACGCCCAGCGCGCCACCGCACAGCGCTCCCGCCGCAGCGGCACGACCGCCCGACCGGCCGCCGCCGCCACGCCGCCGGCCGAGGGCCGCGACCCGCAGGCGGTAAGCGAATTCGCCGACGAACTGGCCGAGCTGCTGGTGCACAGCGGCCTGCCCCGCATGGTCGCCCGGGTCCTCGCCTGCCTGTACGTCACCGACGACGGCAGCCTCACCGCGGGCGAACTGGTGCAACGGCTGCAGGTCAGCCCGGCCGCCGTCTCCAAGGCCGTCGGCTACCTGGAGGGCCAGGCGCTGATCCGCCGCGAACGCGGCGAACAGCAGCGCCGGGAGCGGTACGTCATCGACGACGACGTCTGGTACCGGGCACTGCTGGCCAGCGCCGAACGGAACACGATGCTCGCCGGCGTCGCCCGCCAGGGCGCCGAGACGCTCGGCCCCGGCACACCGGCCGGCGCCCGGATGGACGACGCCGCAGCCTTCCTGGACCGGATCGGCCAGGACATCGTGCGCTCCGT
This sequence comes from Kitasatospora sp. NPDC059817, assembly GCF_042731835.1. Lineage (NCBI taxonomy): Bacteria > Bacillati > Actinomycetota > Actinomycetes > Kitasatosporales > Streptomycetaceae > Kitasatospora > Kitasatospora sp. NPDC059817. The sequence continues at coordinate 3,354 of NZ_JBHWIR010000249.1, forward strand.
CCGGCAGTGGCGGGAGGAGAGCGGGCCCGGATCGCGGACCGGCTGATCCCGGACGCCCCCTGCGGGGCGGTCGGGTGAGATGCGCAATGGTCCGGGCGGGTGGGGCTCCGCACCCGATCGGGTGCCGTATCCGCGGATACGCGGCGGGTTCTTCGACAAGGCGGTCGCGGCGGGCCGGCCGTCGGCCCCCGGGGCGTGCCGGCGGCCCGGTGGGGGCTGGTTCAGGCCGGGGGCCGGAGGCCGACCGACGGGGTAGAGCCGGGTGCGCAGTTGCGTCTCGGCGCTGCCGGACGACGCCCCGGGGGCCCCGGGAAAGCGTTCGTCCGGGGCGGGTGCGCCGGGCGGGGGGCGGCGAACCCGGCGGGAAGGCGCGGCCCCGCGGGGGCGGCCGGAGGGCGGCGACCGGCTGAACCGGGCCTGTCCGGTGCCCCGTTCCTCCGTGAAAGGCAGCTCTGTCGTGCTGCCGTCACTGCCGATTTCCGTGGAGGACCGCAGTGCATCACCGTTCCCGTCCAGTGGCCAGGGTGCTCGGCTCGGGCGCCGCCCTGAGTCTGGCGCTGGCGCTCACCGTGACCGCCTCCCCCGCCCTGGCCGCGCCGCCGGGCCCGACCGCCGAGCCCGATCCCGTCCCCGCCCTGGTGGCCGGTGAGGGCACCGCCGCCCCGCAGTTGGTGACCGGGCTGTCCGAGGCGGCGCCCGGCGGTCCGGTCGAGGCGGCCCGGGCCCATCTCGCGGCCCACCTGGACCGGTACCGGGTCGATCCGGGGCAGCTGACCGAGCTCGCGGTCGAGCGCACGGCCGCCGACCGGCGCACCGTCAGGTTCCAGCAGTACCACGGCGGCATACCGGTGCTCGGCGGGCAGTACCTGGTCCGCCTCACCGGCGAGGGGGCCGGCCAGCGGGTGGAGTCGGTCGGCGGCAAGTACTTCACCGGGCTGACCGCGCCGACCGCCCCCGCCGTGCCGGACGCGGTGCTGCGCAAGCTGGCGCTCGACTCGCTCCCCGACCCGCGCGCCCGGGCCGGGGCCACCGCCGAGGACCGCGGCCTGGTCGTCCTGCCGGGCGGCACCGGCCGACTCGCCCGGCACTTCACCGTGCACACCGCCGACCCGGGCAACGGCGAACCGCTGGTCCGCGAGGTCTACGCGGACGCCACGCTCGGCGTGGTCGCCCTCGCCCACGACTCCTCGGCCCCCTACCAGGTCAGCGGCGCCGACGACACAGGCGCCGGCGCCGCCCGTGGCGCGGCCGCCGCCGAGCCCGCCACCGGGACCGCCCCCGACCTCCTGGGCCGCACCGTGCCGGTGAACATCTCCCGCCAGCCGGACGGAAGTTACCAACTCGTCGACCTCACCCGGCCCGTCACCATCACCACCTACGACGCGACCGGACGGGACTACAACGAGTTCAGCGGCCGACTGCCCGACGGCAGCCTCCCCGTCGCCTCCCCGGGCCCGGCCTTCCCCGCCTCCACCGGCACCAGCGGCGCCACCGACGCCCACCTCAACGCCGCCGCCGTGTACGGCTTCTACCACGACCGGCTCGGCCGCGACGGCCTGGACGGCAAGGGCGGCGCGATCACCTCCGTGGTGAACGTGAGCAACCGCGGCAAGCCCTTCCCGAACGCCGCCTGGGACGGGCAGAAGATGCTCTACGGCAACGGCAACGCCAGGTTCCTGCCGTTCTCCGCCGCCCTCGACGTGGCCGGGCACGAGATGACCCACGGCGTCATCCAGCACACCGCCAACCTGGTCGGCGACGGCCAGTCCGGGGCGATGAACGAGGGACTCGCCGACTACTTCGGCAACGCCATCGAGGTCACCGCCCGCGGCACGTCCATGGACGACCCGGCGGCCGCGCTGATGGGCGAGAACCTGTGCCGCACCGGCACCCCGCAGGACTGCGCGAACCGCCGCCTGGACGACCACCGCACCACCGTGGACGACTACCTCGGCGCCGGACTCGACCTGGACAACGGCGGCGCGCACCTCAACGCCACCATCTTCAGCGGCGCCCTGTGGGACATCCGGCGCACCCTCGACCCGCTCACCGCCGACCGCCTCGTCTACCGGGCAATGGCCGAATACCTCACCCCGCTCGACGACTTCGTCGACGGACGCAACGCGGTGCTCGCCGCCGGCCGGGCCCTCAAACTCAGCGGAGCCCAACTGCGCAAGGTGGCCGCCGCGTTCGACGCACACGGGATCAAGGCCGGCTGGCAGAACCGGCTCGGGACGGACACCCGCCCGCTGCTGCCCGGCACCTCCGCCCCGGTCGGACCGGCCGCGGGCGGAGGCCACTGGGTGATGGGCAACACCGACCCGAACGGCAAGGGCGCGACGGCCCTGTACACCGGCTCCACCACCTCCCCCGGCACCCCGACCCGGCTCAGCCCGGACGACGGGCGGATCCACGGCTGGGCCGCCACCGACGGCACGTCCGCCGTCTGGCTGGCGATCGGACCCGACGCCACCGGCACGTGGGGGACGGAGGTGCTGACCCGCCCGCTGTCCGGCGGCCCGGTACGCAGCGTGTTCCACTCCCCCGACCAGTCGCCCGGCAGCGTCCGGGTATCCGGCGGGGACATCGCCTTCACGGTGACCGACAACGACACCGGCCGCACCCGGGTCCGCCTCTCCCACGACGGCGCCCCGCCCGTGGAACTCCCGCTGCCCGAGGGCCACAACCTCACGTCCTTCACGTCCCTCGCGTTCAAGGACGGCCTGCTCGGCTGGATCGAGTCCTGGACGGCCGACGGGGCCGGCGTCCAGGCGCCGACGGTCTTCTCGACCGCCACCGGCAAGGTCGCCGCCCAGTACCCGGTGAGCACCCCGAACGGCACCGACCCGCCGTACCTCGCCTCCCCGCTGCTCGCGGGCGACCGGCTGCTCTGGCTGGCCGCCCCGGCCGACCGCACCCGACCGACCGCCCTGCGCTCCGGCGCCCTGGACGGCTCCGGCGTGCGCGACCTGCTCTCCGCCGACTCGCCGTACACCCCGGCGGACATGGAGCTCACCGCCACCGACCGGGCCGTCACCTTCATGCACCGCAGCGCCCAGCCGAGCAGCGGCTGGTCGAACGCCGCGCTGCCCAAGCTGTACCAGCTGCCGGTCGGCGGCGGCACCCCCGTGCGGGTCTCCTGCAACCGGGGCAGCCAGTTCCACGCCGCCGCCGACCAGGGCACCCGGACGGTCTGGCTGGACGCCACCGCCGGGCGCAACGACCTCGTGGTCCGCGACCGCCCGGCCGGGTCCTGCTGATCCGAGCGCGGCCGCGTCGTGGGCCCCCGGGGCGGCGGGGCCCCCGGGGGGCGGGGCGGGGGGGCGCGCGGCCCGGGGGGGGGGGGGGGGGGCGCGCGCGGGGGGCCGGTTTGCAGCGGCGGGCGCGCGGGGGTGGCCCGGCC
>NZ_JBHWIR010000249.1:6766-8419 GCF_042731835.1 Kitasatospora sp. NPDC059817
ACACCCGCGGGGCGCGCCCCCCCCCCCGGCGGGCTCCGGGCCCCGGCCGGGGCCGCGTGTGGGGCCCCCGGGGCGCCGCGGCCCCCGGCGCGGACGGCGAGGCGGACAGCGGATCCGGGGTGGACGGCGGGTGCCAGCGCGCTGTGCGCGGTTTGCCAGCGGCGGGCCACAGGCTGGGGCCGTCCAGGTCACCCGGCAACCAGAGGGAACTGATCCATGTCGCCAGCTGCTTCTCCTTCTTCCACTCCTTCTTCGACTGCCCCTTCGCCGTCCCGCGCGGGGTGGTCGCGCCGCCTGCGGCTGGCGCCGCTCGTGCTGACCGCGTCGGCCCTCACCGTGGGACTGGCCGCCGGTCCGGCGCTCCCGGCCCCCCTGACCACCGCCGGGTCCGCGCCCTCCGCGACCCGGGGCGGGGCCGAGGCGCAGCGGGCTCAACTGGAGGAATTGGCACGGCAGTTGGTGGCTGCCGGGGCGCCGGGGGTGGTGGTGCGGGTGGACGACGGCCGGGGCCGGCCCGTCGAGATCGCCGAGCAGGCCCCCTGGGCCGCGGCGGACCAGCGGCTCGCGGTGGGGGACGAGTTCCGGATGGGCTCCAACACCAAGACCATGATGGCCGTGATCGCCCTGCAACTGGCCGCCGAGGGGCGGCTCGCGCTGACCGACCCGGTGGAGGCGTGGCTGCCGGGCCAGGTGCCCGACGGCCGGGCGATCACGCTGCGGATGCTGCTGAACCACACCAGCGGCCTGGCCGACTACACCGAGGACCCCGCCGTCCTGCCGTCGATCCTCGGCAAGGACCCGCACCGGTGGACCTCCGCCGAACTGCTCGCCGTGGGCCTCAAGCGCCCGGCGCTGTTCCCGCCGGGCACCCGGTGGTCCTACAGCAACACCGACTACGCGGCGGTCGGCGCCGTCCTGGAGCGGGTCACCGGGGCGAGCCTCGCCGACCTGGTCCGCGACCGGATCGCCCGGCCGCTGAACCTGAAGCACACCTACCTCGCCACGGACGGCAGCTGGCGCGGCCGCCACGTCCGCGGCTACGAGCCGGACTCCGCCCACATGCCGGCGGGGGTGCCCGCCGCGTTCCGGGACGTGGCCGGGGTGCACCGCGACGGCCGGGTGGACGTCTCCGGCAACGACCCGGGCTGGGGCGGGGCGGCCGGGGCCGTGGTGTCCACCGCGCAGGACTGGTCCCGCTTCTACAACGCGCTGATGTCCGGCAGGCTGCTGCCCGCGGCCCAGCTGGCGCAGCTGCGCACCACCGTGCCGATGGACCCGCAGAACCCGGTGGACGGGCCCGGCTCCGGCCTGGGCATCGAGACGGGCCGCACCCCCTGCGGCACCGTCTGGGCCCATGACGGGGGGATCACCGGCTACTCCAGCACCAACCTCACCGACGGCACCGGCAGCCGTACGGCCACCGTCCTGATCGCGACCGAGTTCCTGTTCGAGTTCGGGGCCGACGCGAAGCTCACCGCGGCCGGCCAGGCCCTGCAGAGTGCGGTGACCTGCGCCATGTTCGGCAAGCCGGCCCCTGCTCCGGCTTCAGTTCCGGCTCACTGACGGGGGCGGCCCGGCCGCGGGTGCGGGTGCGGGTGCGGTGATGATCGCGGACAGCAGGTCCCTGGCCTCGGTCCGCGCCATCGCCGCACC
>NZ_JBHWIR010000250.1:0-8388 GCF_042731835.1 Kitasatospora sp. NPDC059817
GGGGGGGCCCCCGCCCCCCCCCCCGCCCCAGCTCCCCTCTTTAGTGCCCGGGGTTTGGTTTGGCTGCCGGGCCAGGGGGGGGCCCGCGGGCCGCCCGCCCCCCCCCGACGCGCGGTCAGGGGCGCCGCTCGGCGGCGGGTTGGTGGGGTGGGGGGTGGTTACGGCTGGTCGAGCCGGATGGCTGCGGCCGGGCAGACCGCGGCGGCGTCCTGGACGGCCTGGTGGAGGTCGGCGGGGGGTGCGGCGTCGAGGAGGACGACGATGCCGTCCTCGTCGCGCTGGTCGAAGACCTCGGGGGCGGCGAGTACGCAGTTGCCGGCGCCGCAGCACTTTTCCTGGTCGATGTGGATGAGCATGGCTTTCCCTTCGGAGGATCGGTTCGGACGTGGGAGGGCCGTTACCAGGCGAGGGGGAGCTCGTGGACGCCGTAGATGAGCATGTCGCCCCGGAAGCGGATCTCCTCGAACGGTACGGCCAGGCGCAGTTCGGGCAGTCGCTGCAGGATGGTGTTCAGCGCGATCTGCAGTTCCAGCCGGGCCAGGGGCTGTCCGAGGCACTGGTGGACGCCGAAGCCGAAGGCCAGGTGGAGGCGCGCGTCGCGGGAGAGGTCGAGTTCGTCGCCGTCGGGGAACTTCTGCTCGTCCCGGTTCGCGGTGCTGATCATGCAGATCACGCCCTCGCCCGCCCGGATCCGGACGTCGCCGACGGTGACGTCCTCGGTGGCGACCCGGGTCAGGCCGGAGTGCACGATGGTGAGGTAGCGCAGCAGTTCCTCGACGGCCCCGGCGACCGACTCCGGGTGCTCGCGCAGGTGGGCGAGCTGGGTGGGGTTCTGCAGCAGGGCCAGGATGGAGAGCGCGGTCATGTTCGCCGTGGTCTCGTGTCCGGCGACCAGCAGCAGCCGGCCCATGGCGCCGATCTCCTCGGTGCTCAGCTCGCCGCGGGCGACCAGGCGGCTGAGGATGCCGTCGTCGGGCTCGGTGCGCTTGGAGTCGGTGAGCTTGACCAGGTAGTCGGCCAGGTTCTTCTGGGCGATCTGCACCTCTTCGACCGAGGAGTCGCGGCGCAGCAGGACCCGGCTGCACTCCTGGAAGAAGTCGTGGTCCTGGTAGGGGACGCCGAGCAGCAGGCAGATGACCAGGGACGGCAGCGGCAGCGCGAACTCGTGGACCAGGTCGCCGGAGTTGCGGCCGGCAGTCAGCTCGTCGAGCAGGTCGTCGGCGATGCGCTGGACCTCGGGGCGCAGTGCCTCGACCTTCTTGATCATGAATTCGCTGGTGAGCATCCGGCGCAGCTGGGCGTGCTCCGGGTCGTCCATCCGGATGAAGGTCCGCTGGCCGGTGCTCAGCTGTCGGGCGCCGGCGCTGATGAACGGGAAGCCGGGCCGGGCGGCGTCCGAGCTGAAGCGGGCGTCGCTGAGCACGGCCTTGATGTTGTCGTGGCGGGTGACCAGCCAGCTGGGGGCGCCGTCCCAGAGGGCGATCCGGCTGATCGGTTCGTCCTGCTGGGCCTGCTGGTAGGCCGGCGGCGGGTCGAACGGGCAGCCGCCACGGGCGGCGGGGTGGGTGAACTGGGGGTGGTGAGCGGCGGTGGCCATCATGGGCTCCCTTCACGGAGCGGATTTGCCGGTGGCGCCGAGCGGATGGGCCTGCGGTGCCGTGGGGTAGCGCCCGGGACCATTGCATGCCCTAAGCAACTAACTCACCGTCACGCTAACTCGCGGTCAGTGGTGGCGAAAGGGTCCATCCGGTGGCGAACGAATCTGTCCGGAAACCGGTCAGTGGTCGAGAGGGGAGCCACTCCTCGAACGGGGTCGCTACAGTTCCCCCATGCCGGACGCAACAGACAATCCGACCGCCACCTCCGAACTGGAGGAGGTGCTGGCCTCGCTGGCCTACCTGCTGACCCGCTCGCAGGAGCACGAGCGCCAGACGGCGCGGGCCGGCATCACGGCGGCGCGCTCGGACGTCTACCTGCTGCGCGCGCTCGCCGAGGCCGAGGAGGTCAGCCGGGTGGGCGACCTGGCCGCCCGGCTGATGGTCAAGCCCTCCCACGTCACCCGGCAGATCGACCGGCTGCAGACCCAGCAACTGGTGGAACGCACCCCGGACGCGCTGGACCGCCGGGCCCGCCAGGTGGCGCTCACGGCCGAGGGGCGGGCGATGCTCAACCGTCTGAAACAGGCCAACATCGCCGGTCTGGCCAATGCGCTGGACGGCATTCCGGCACCGGACGTCGCCGCCACGGTCAGCGTGCTGCGCCACTTGGTGGACCGGTACGTGCGGCAGGTCCGGATCAAGATGCTGTCCGAGGACGCCACGCCGGCGGACCGGGCGGTCGGGGGCGTCGGGGGCGCCGACTCGGGCTCGTCCCACTGCCCCTGACGCGAAGGCCCGGCAAGGGAGGGGGCGCCGGAGCGGGCGCCCCCTCCGAGGTCAGGACCGTACGGCGATCAGGACCGTGCGGCGATCAGGGCGGCCAGCCCGTCCAGCCCGCGGTCGACGGTGTCCGGGTCGACCTGGCTGACGGAGAGCCGCAGTTGCCGCTCCCCGCCTGCGCCCGGGTAGAAGTGCGACATCGGGGTCCAGATCACCCCGTACTCCGAGGCCGAGAGTTCGAGCAGTGCGTCGTCCACCGCGAACGGCACCGTGACCACCAGGAAGAACCCGCCGCGCGGCTCGTTCCAGCTCACCCCGCTGTCGGGCGGGAATCGCCGGGCCAGGCCCGCCAGGACGAGCGCGAGGTTGCGCCGGTAGAGCGCGGCGACCTCGGTGTTGGCGGCCCGCAGGCTGTAGCCGTGTTCGAGCAGTGCCCCGCCGATCACGGCCTGGGCGATCGGTGAGGTGTTCACCGTGGTCATGCTCTTGATCATGCCGAGCAGGTCGGCCAGCAGGTCGGTGCCGCCCGCGCCGTCGGCCACCGGCTGGTCCGCCACCACGTACCCGACCCGGGCGCCCGGGAGGGCCGTCTTGGCGAAGGAGCCGAGGTGGACGACCCGCCGTTCGGTGTCCAGGGCCTTGAGCGAGGGCAGCCGCTCCTCGCCGGCGAAGACGCAGTACGGGTTGTCCTCCAGCAGGAGGAAGTCCTCCTCGGCGGCCAGGGCGAGCAGCTCCCGCCGCAGCTCCAGCGGCAGGCTGGCCCCGCTCGGGTTGGCGACGTCCGGTACCAGGTAGAGGGCGCGCGGGCGCAGCCCCTCGGCCCGGGCGGCGGCCAGTTGGCGGCGCAGGTCGGCGAGGTCCACGCCGTCCGGGCCGTCGGCCACCGGCCGTACCGGGAGGTCGGCGAGCAGCGCCGCGCCGGTCAGCCCCACGTACGTGGGCGAGACGGCGAGCACCACGTCCTCGGGGCCGCGGCGCAGTGCCCGCAGCACCAGGAACATCGCCTCCTGGCAACCCACCGTCACCACGATCGACTCGGCGGGCACCTCGATGCCCTCGTCCACCGCGAGGTGGGTGGCGATCAGCTCGTGGATGATCCCCTTGGTCCGCCCGTACTGGAGCACCTGCCGCCGGGCCGCCTCCTCGGAGAGCCCGCGCTCGGCGCGCAGGTGGGCGACGTAGCGGTCCAGGTGGCGGTGGACGGCGTCGAGTTCTAAGAACTGCTCCGCCGGGCGGCCCGCGGCGAAGGAGACCGCCTCCGGGTAGCGGATGGAGATCTCGTTGAGCAGGTTCATCGAGGTCATCGCCGGGTCGGCGAGGGAGGGGTGCAGGTCGGCCCGCAGCAGGCCGCGGGGTGGGGCGGTGGTGGTCACGGGGCACTCCAGGTGGGGCAGGGCATGGGGGTGGTGCGCAGCGCGGCGGCCGCGCTCAGGTCGGCGCAGCCCGCGAGGCCGAGCGCGTGCCGCAGCTCCGCGGCCAGCAGGTCGAGCACGTGGGCGCAGCCGGCCTCGCCCCGGGCCGCCAGGCCCCAGATCATCGGGCGTCCGAGCAGCACCCCGGACGCCCCGAGGGCCAGGGCGGTGAGCACGTCCGAGCCGCCGCGCACCCCGCTGTCCAGCAGCACCTGGCAGTCGCGGCCGGCCAGCGCCTCGGCGACGGCGGGCAGCGCGGTGATCGAGGGGACGGCCCGGTCGAGCTGGCGGCCGCCGTGGTTGGACACCACCACGGCCTCGGCGCCGAGTTCGGCGGCCCGCACCGCGTCCGCCGGGTCGAGCACCCCCTTGACCATCAGCGGCAGGCTGGTGTGCTCGCGCAGCCAGGCGAGATCCGCCCAGGTGACGGCGGGGGAGAGCAGCTCGGCGGTGTGCGCGGCCACGGCCGAGACGGCGGTGGTGGCCTGGTGGGCCCGCCCGGCGGCGCCGTCTTCGAGCAGGACCGCGCGGACGTCCGCGGGCAGCGCGAAGGCGTTCTTGGCGTCGCGCAGGCGGCGGCCCATGAACGGCACGTCGGCGGTGACGACCAGGCACTCGCTGCCCGCCGCCTCGGCCGCCGCGACCAGTTCGAGCAGCCGCCCCCGGTCGCGCAGCCAGTACAGCTGGAACCAGAGCGTGGCTCCCGTCGCGGCCAGGTCCTCGAAGCCGACGCTGCTGAGCGTGCCGACGGTGAACGGCACCCCCGCCGCGGCCGCCGCCCGGGCCGAGGCCAGCTCGCCCTCGGGGTGGAACAGCCGGTGGTACGCGACGGGCGCCACCGCCACCGGCAGGCTCGCGCGGCTGCGCACCAGGGTGGCGGCGGTGTCGCAGGCGGAGACGTCGGCCAGCACCCGGGGCACCAGGGCCAGTTGGTCGAAGGCCGCCCGGTTGCCGGCGAGGGTGCGCTCGCGCTCCGCGCCGCCCTCCAGCCAGTCCCAGACCTCGGGCGCGAGCGCGGCCCGGGCCGGCTCCGCGTACTCGGCGACGGAGAGCGGCTGGGTGGAGGGTGGCTGGGAGGGGAGCGGCTGGGCGGAGGGCGACGGGGTGGAGGGCGACGGGGCGGGGGAGGGCTGGTGCCCGGTCAGGGCCGGCGCGTTCATCCGGCCACTTCGCTGGCGCTGCGCTGGAGTTCGACGGCCTCGTAGAGGGCGCGGACGTTGTTGCTGCCGAAGGTGCGGGCCCGGATGCGCTCGATCACCTCGAAGAAGAAGGTGCCGCGCGGGTGCTGGGAGCGGGTGAAGATCTGGAACAGCTGGCCGTCGTGGTCCTGGTCGACCAGCAGGTGCAGGGCGCGCAGCTGGTCGAGGGAGTGCCGCAGCGGCGTCAGGCGGGCGGGCAGCGCGTCGAAGTACGCGCCCGGGGTGCGCAGGAACGGCACGCCGCGCTCCGCCATCGCGGAGACGGAGTGCACGGCGTCGGCGGAGGAGAAGGCCACGTGCTGCACCCCGGCGCCGCCGTGGTCGGCGAGGAAGGAGGCGATCTGGCCGCCCGCGTCGGGGCTGAGCGGCTCGATCAGGGTGAGCGTGACGCTGTGGTCGGTGCTCTGCACGACCGCCGAGTCCATGCCGAGCGCGCCGACCTCGATCCGCTCCTCGAAGATCATCCGGAAGCCGAAGACCTCGCAGTACTGGCGAACGGTCTCGCGCAGCTCACCGGAGGGGACGCAGACCGCGAAGTGGTCGACGGAGCGCAGCCCCGTCGTACCGGCACCGGTCACGGGGGCGGCGTCCGGCAGGCCGGGGATCCGGTCGGCGGGGGCCTCGGGGCCGCGTTCGATCAGGGTGTGCACCACGTCGCCGAAGGCGCCGACCACCGCCGTGACGCAGCCGTGCGCGGCCTGCGGCGGGCGCAGCCCGTCGGCGCCCCGGCCGGTCAGCGTCCGGTAGGCGTCGGCGGCGTCCGGCACCCGCAGGGCCAGTGCGCCCACGCCGTCGCCGTGCCGGGCCAGGTAGTCGGTGGCCGGGTGGCCGCCGGCCAGCGGCTGGGTGAGCAGCAGCCGGACGGTGCCCTGCCCGACCAGCGCCGAGAGGCAGCGCTCGGCGGCCTCGCCGCGCTCGGTGGGCGGGACGAGCAGCTCGAAGCCGTACTCGGTGGTCAGCCGGGCGGTCTCGGCGGTGAGGTCGGACAGGTAGAACTCGACGTGGTCCAGTTCGACGGGGAGCGGGGCGGCGGTGGGTGAGGAGCGGTCGGTCATCTGAGGAGCTTTCTGGTGAGGAGGAGAGGAGGTGTCGGGGGTGATCGGGCGATCAGGTGCGCTGGAGGTCCGGGGCGCTCCCGGGCTCGGTGGGGCTCTCGGAGTCGGCCGGAGGCTCGGTGGAGCTCTCGGGCTCTTCGGGGGCCTCGGTCCCGGCGGGGGCCTCGGATTCCGCGGGGGCCTCGGGCTCGGTCGGGGCCTCGGGCTTGCCGAGCAGGTGGACGGCCGCGAGCAGGGCGCCGAGCACCATCACGGCCAGCACGACCCGGAAGTCCAGGGCGGCCACCAGCCCGGAGCCGACGCCGACCGCGAGGGCCTGCGGGGCGGTGAGCGAGAGGTTGACGGCCGCCTGGGCGCGGCCCATCAGCTGGGGCGGCGTGGCCGCCTGGGCGGCCGTGGCGAGGCCGACCATGGCGGCCGGGATGCCCGCCCCGGCGATCACCAGGCCGGCCGCCACCACGGGGAGGGACGGCGCGAGCAGCAGGACCGTGCCGAGGCCGAACACCACCGACCCCGCCATGACCGTCCGGCGCGGCCCGAGCCGGCCGATCAGCAGACCGCCGACCACCGAGCCGCCCAGCGCCCCGACCGCCTCGATCGTCTCCAGCACGCCGAGGAACTGCGGCGGGCGGTGCAGCCCGTGCTGGGTCAGTGCGAACAGCACCGGCTGGAGCAGGCTCAGTACGAAGCCCGTGACGGCAGTGGCCGCCACCAGCGGGCGCAGCCCGGTCGCGCCGCGCAGGTGGGCGAAGCCCGCCAGTACCTCGGTGCGCCACCGGCGGCCCGAGGGCTCCGGCCTGGGCTCGTCCGCCCGCAGGCCGAGGAAGGCCAGGGCCGCCAGCAGCAGCACGCCGAGGTCGGCCAGCGCCACGGCGCGCCCGCCCAGCCAGCTGTAGAGGCCCGAGCCGAGCAGCGGCGCGACGAGCGTGGTTCCGGCCCGGGCGCTCTGGGTGAACCCGGCTGCTGCGCCGAAGTCCTGACGGTCCGTCAGGATCGTACGCAGCAGGGCGCTCTGCGCCGGGGCCAGCACGGCCCCGGCGAGACCGCAGAGCGAGGCGGTGCAGTAGATGATCCAGACCCGGTCCGGACCGTCGACGAGCAGCAGGGGCGTCAACCCCACCGCCACCACCAGGTTGACCCCGACCAGCAGCGGCCTGCGCCGGACCCGGTCGGCGAGCAGGCCGCCCAGCGGCAGGAGCAGCAGCGGCGCGGCGAAGCAGAACAGCACCAGCCCGGCGGCGGAGTTGCTGCCGGTCAGCACCTTGGCCCAGATGCCGAGGGCGATGGAGAGGGCGCTGTCGCCGAGGACGGACAGGGTCTGCCCGGCGAGGTAGCGCCGGAACTCCGGGCGGGCCAACAGCGGGTGCATCGCGGTTCCTTCGCTGCGCCGACGGCGCTTCGGGGTGCTGGACGTGCTGGACGTGCCGTGTGTGCCGTGTGTGCTGAGTTGCTGGGCTGCTCGGCGCGTGGGGCGCGGACGGTGCGCCCTCACGCGCCGTGCGCGGGGACATGCGGGAACGTGCGGGACGTGCGGGGAGGTGCAGGGATACGCGGGGATCCGCGGACGCGGGGTGCGGTCAGGGAGCGGCGGGCGCGGTGGCGCCGAAGCCCTCGATCACCGCGTCGTTGGCGTCCTTCTCACCGACGGCGATCCGGATGCCCTGCCCGGCGTAGTAGCGGACGGCCACCCCCCGGCGCTCCAGCTCCGTCCGCAGGGGGAGCTGGTCACCCGGCGCGACGACCCAGAGGAAGTTGGTCAGGCTGGGCGCCACCGTCCAGCCCAGCCCCAGCAGTTCGGCCCGCAGGCGCTCCCGCTCGGCGGCGATCTCGGCGATCCGCCGGTCCACCTCGTCCTGGGCCGAGACGGCGGCCAGCAGGCCCGCCTCCTGGAGCCGGTTCACCGCGTACGGGACCTGGTGGTCCCGCACCCGCTGGGCCACGGACTCCTCCGCGAGCGCGTAGCCGATCCGCAGGGCGGCGATGCCGTGCGACTTGGAGAGGGTGCGCAGCACCACCAGGTTCGGCCACTCGGCGATCCGGTCCGGAACGGCCGGGGCCGCCCAGTCCCGGGCGAAGTCGACGTACGCCTCGTCCAGCAGGATCAGCGCCGTGGCCGGGACCAGGCGGAAGAAGTCCGTCAGCTCCGCCCAGGAGTAGACCGTGCCGGTCGGGTTGTGCGGGTTGCACAGCACGACGATCCGGGTGCGCTCGTCCAGCCGCTCGGCCATCGCGGCCAGGTCGTGCCGGGCGTCGGGGCCGAGCGGGACGGGGGGGGGGGGGCGCGCGGGCGGCGCCCCGGGCGCCCCCAGGGCCGGCCGCGCGGGCGCCGCCGGCGCCCCCCGCT
>NZ_JBHWIR010000251.1:0-8332 GCF_042731835.1 Kitasatospora sp. NPDC059817
CGGGCTGGCGTCTGCCGGGCGGGCTCGGTGTTCCTGGCGCCCGGTGCTAACAGCTGTGCGCTGCGGAGGGGCGCTTCGCCGCGATGTACGGCTTGCCCATGTGCGCGACGACGTCGGCCGGGCAGGTCTTGATCCAGTTGGAGCCCGCCGTGTGGTTCTTGACCTTGGCGTCGCTGCAGTACTCGACGCGGTCGGCGGTCTTGAAGCACTGGTAGCCGGGGTACCCCGCCGCCGAGGCGGTGTTGACGCCGGCGAACAGGCCGGCCGCGGCGAGCAGGGCGACGGGCAGAACGGAACGCATCCTCATGGTTTTCTCCCGTTGGTTCGTCTGGGCAGTGGCCCGATCCTGGCAGCGCGGCGGAGGCGGGGGCAACGCGACATGACATGTTTAGGTCAACCTGTGTTCGACTGAACTCCCTTCCCCTTCTTGGCCGTTGACGGCCCGTCGGGCAAGGTCAGGCCGTGAGCAGGCGGGAGCGGAGGGCGGCTATCCGGGCGGGGGAGAGGCCGAGGGCGCCGGTGGCGTAGTCCTCGACCGAGCCGTGGCGGGCGGCGAGGTCGGCGAGGGCGAGGCGGATGACCGTCTCGGGGGCGCGTCCGTAGCCGGGCCAGCGCAGGGTGCGGCCGGGGTGGGCGGCGTGCCACTCGGCGATGAGGTGCGGGGTGGCCAGCTCGGTGAGGGCGAAGTCGGCGGCGATGTCGTCCTCGGAGACGCCGAGCAGGGTGAGGACGAGGGCGGCGATGAGCCCGGTGCGGTCCTTGCCGGAGGTGCAGTGGAAGGCCACGGGCTCCTCGGCGGCGGCGATCACCTCCAGGGCCTCGCGGATCTCCTCCACCCCGTCCTCGGCGACCTCGGCGAAGCGGTCGGCGAGGTACCGCCAGGGGTCGACGTCCGGGTCGATCTCGGCCTGGTCGTAGGGGCGGTGCTCGATCGAGAGGTTGTGGTAGACCAGCCCTTCGTAGTCGGGCACCCGGCCCTTGGCGGCGATCTCCCAGGGGTAGCGGAGGTCGATCACGGTGCGCACGCCGAGGGCCTGGAGCCGGTCGAGGTCGGCGGGCGAGGTGAGCTTGCCGAGCGAGTCGGAGCGGTAGAGCAGGCCCCGGCGGACGGACCGGCCGTCGGCGGCGGGGTGGCCGCCCAGGTCGCGGAAGTTGTGCAGCCGTTCGAAGGTGAGCTGACGCATTGTCATGCGCGGCACTCTAACCAGCGGTGCCCGTGGGGCCGGCGGGCCCCCGATGCCCGGTGGGGCCTCCGTGTTAGGCGGGGCCCCGGCGCCCGGTGGGCCCCGGGTGCCCGGCGGCGCCTTCGTAGCCGGCGGTGAGGAGTTCGAAGGCGCGGTCGGCGTTGGTGGCGGCCTCGAAGTGGAGTTCGTCGGCGGTCTGGCCGTCGTCCCGGATCCGGTGCCAGTTGTGTTCGGCGAGGACCCGCTGGGCGGCGGTGACCTGGGCGGCGAGGAGGGGTGCGGTGAGGCGCCGGGGCGGGGCCAGGTCGGGGGCCTCGTGCAGCGCCCGGGCGAGGGACTGTTCGGCGCGGGCGAGGTATTCGGCGCCCCGGGCCTTCAGGCTCGGCGTGGAGTACACCAGATCGCTGAACGCCAGGACCCGGGGGTCGTCGTTGAGCCCGGTGATGGGGTCGCGCCGGGCGAGCCCGTCCAGGAAGTCCCGGTGCAGGGCGGCCAGCACCGGTTCGCCGGCCGCCCGGCCGCGGACCACGCCGGCGGCCTGGTCCTGGTGGTCGGCGAAGCGGTGGACGACCAGGTCCTCCTTGGTGGAGAAGTAGCTGAACAGCGTCGGCTTCGACACCTCGGCGGCGGCCGCGACGTCCGCCACCGAGACCGGGTCGAAGCCGTGCTCCAGGAAGAGCGCGATCGCGGCCTCGGAGATCGCCCGCCGCGTCCGCTCCTTCTTCCGTTCCCGCAGTCCGCTCATGGCGTCAGGCTAGCAGGATTTCTTGACTGAGGAAGGTCTCTGACCCGGTATGACTTTCGGGCCTGGCCGCCCGCCGCCGCTCAGGAGCTCAGCGAGTCCAGGATGCGGCGGATCGACTCCACCACCGGGGCGCCGGCGGCGGCGAGGGCGGCGACGCCGGAGATGTTGCGCAGGGCGCGGCGCAGGGTGGCGGGCGGGGTGGCCTGCCCGTTGCCGAGGTCCGCCAGCGACTCGTCCAGCACCTCGCGGTCCTCGGCCGGCACCTGCTCGCGCAACTGGCGTACGGCGGCGATGAGTTCGCGCATCGCAGCCTGCGGGTCGGCCGGGCCCTGGTGCTTGATGATGCCGATGTTGTGGTCGCCGTGCTGGGTGACCGAGTCCCCGAAGTGGATGCCGCCGCTCACAGGCTGACCTTCTTTCCGGTGTTGTGGTCGCCGTACTGGTTGATCTGGTCGCCGATGTGGACGTTCTCCACCTGGAGCGCGAACTCGGCCAGCGGGTTGTCGATCGCTTCCATGATCAGCTGGATCAGGTTGCCGACCTGCTGGGCGTCGTGGCTGACCACCGCCGTGTTCGAGGAGCTGGAGGTCTCGATGATCAGCTGGTAGACCGTGCGCATCTGCAGCCGCTTGACCAGCCGGTAGAGGCTGGCCGCGAAGAGTGCGAGCGCCACCACGCCGATCACGTTCTTGGTCGTCTCCTGGTTCGCGCCGCTCCCGAGCAGCGAACCGAGGAGGGCGGTGGCCACCAGCAGGCCGATCACCTGCCGGACGAACCGGATGATCACCCGCGCGCGCTTGGGCGGCAGCAGCTGGAACTGCCGGGCCCGGGCGATGTTGTGGAGCGGATAGGCGTCGCCGCCCACCCACAGCACCCGCCGGCTCACTCTGACGTCGATCACACTGCTTCTGCGTGCCAAGTCGTCCCCCTACCCGTAGTGGCGGGGAGAACCATAGCAACGGTCGCCGCTGGTGGCAGCCCCCGTCAGCGCAGGCGGCCGGTGCGGACGGCGTCGATGAAGGACTGCCAGGCGACGGGGCTGAAGTCGAGGACGGGGCCCTCGGGGTCCTTCGAGTCACGGACGAGCCGCCCGGGGTGGGTGGTCGCCACCTCGACGCAGTTGCCGCCGTTGTTGTCGCTGTAGCTGGACTTGCGCCAGGGGACGGTCGCTTTGCTGGGCATCATGTTGAGAAGTCCTTCTCTCACGCTGCGGATCAGATCTGCGCTGTCGCGGGGAGACGGCGCCTCCGCTTGCAGCAGATCATAGGTCCGCTGCCTGCGCTGGACTTCCTTCGGGTCATCGATGAAGTGACCCTGATCCAGGCTTTCGGAGTAGAGCCGAGTCCTGCCCTCGGGTGAGGTCACCAGGGAGACGAAAGTGCCGAACGGGAACCGCTCGCCAAGGCTGAAGGGCGCGATCTGGTGGACGATGTTCGGGCGCTGGCTCATCTCCAGCAGGTGTCCGAGCTGCTCGTACATCACCTCAGGGCCGCCGACCATCGTGCGGATAGCGGCTTCACAGTGGACGACCATGAGGAGCGGGGCGTCCTCCTCGAAGAGGCGACGCTGGCGTGCGAGTCGTGACGCGACCAGTTCCTCGATCAGCTCGGAGTTGCCTGCTGCGGTGCCTCCGCTGAACAGCGCGCGGGCGTACCCCTCTGTTTGCAGCAGACCTGAGATGCGGAGGACCTGGAACTCGCCGATCGTCGAGGCCTTGTTCTCGTAGCCCGCGTAGCGTCGGAACCAGTCGGGGTGTTCCACCCGTGCGTACCAGTCGATCTCCTTCCAGAGATCGATCAACTGGCCGCCCGCCTCCAGCAGTCGGTCCGCCGTGAGGACGAAGTCCTCCTGCGGGTTGCGGGTGCCGGCCTCGATGCGGGAGATGTGCGGGCGGCTGCACGGGATGAGGACCGCCAGCTGGCCCTGTGGCATCCCCTTCGACTCTCTCAGCTGCTTCAGCACCGCGCCGAACACGGCGCCCGCACACCACCTCATCGACGTGCTCTTCGAGTACTCCGCCCCCGCCGGCCTCTGGATCGAGGTCACCGCCATCGGGCAGTCCGGCCGCGCGGGGCCGGACTGCCCGGGTCTTCGGCTGGTGCGGCGGCTCTGCGCCGCCTGGGGGTACGACCCCGCCGAGGGCCGCTCGTGGGCCCGGCTGGCCCCGCCCGTCGCTCAGTAGCCGAGGGTGAAGCGGCGCTGGACGAACCGGGGGAGCTCGACCTCGTCGACGAGGGCGGCGCCGCGCCCGACGCCGCCCAGCGGGTCTGCGTCGGTATCGCCGGCCTCGCGGCGGACTGATCAGGTGCTGCGGTCGGCGAGCACCTCGCGGACGACGTGACGGGCGTTGGCGGTGAGGCCCGGATTGGTGTGACGGTAGTAGGGGATCGTCACCAGCGCGATGGAGAAGGCCCAGGCGCGGCCGCGGGCCCACATGGCGTCATCGGCGTGGAGCGCGGCGCGGAAGGCGGGGCGGGCCGAGGCGGGCAGCAGGTTCCAGGCGACGATCAGGTCGGCGGTGGGGTCGCCGACGCCCATCAGGCCGAAGTCGAGGACGGCGCCGAGCCGGCCGGACCGGTCGAGCAGGAGGTTCCCGGGGGTGAGGTCGCCGTGCATCCAGGAGGGCGGGCCGGCGTACTCGGAGAGGCGAAGCGCCTTGTCCCACAGGGCGGTTGCGGCGTGGGTGTCGACCGCTCCGGAGAGTTGGGCGATGGCCGCGCGGGTGGCGCCGTCGCGGGAGGCGAGCGGGACGCTGCGGTGGCCGGCCGGGCCGCCGGCCGGGTTGACGGCGCGCAGGGCGTTGACGAAGGCGGCGAGGTCGCGGGCGAGTGCGCCGGGGGCGGCGAGGGCGCCGGCGACCGGGTTGGCGCCCTCGAACCAGCGGAGCACCGACCACTCCCAGGGGTAGCCGGCGGCGGGCCGGCCGACCGCGAGCGGGGCGGGTATCGGCCGTGGCAGTCGGGGGGCCAGCGCGGGCAGCCACTGCTTCTCGCGGCGGACGTCCCCGGCCGCCCATTCCACCCGGGGGAGCCGGACGGCGAGTTCGGGTCCGAGGCGGAACATCGCGTTGTCCGTCCCGGTGGAGGTGACCGGCGTGACCGGCAGGCCGACCCAGTCCGGGAACTGGGCGGAGATCAACCGCCGTACCAGGGCCGCGTCGATGACCAGTCCGTCGGGGTGCATCCGGGTGGCAGCGCACATGCCCGGCAGCGTACAGCGCGGATCGGTGCCCTTCAGCGGATTCCCGGAATGCGTACGGCCGGCCTCAGTTCAGCGTGACCCGCACGCCGATCGTCCCGCCCTTGCCGAAGCGCAGCACGTTCGCGGTCAGCGCGATCGCGCACAGCAGCCCGTACTTGCGGCGCAGCAGCTTCCGGTAGGCGGGCGCGCGGCCGGGGTCGAGGACGGCGGTGGCCGGGACCTGCTCGCCGAGCAGGGTGCCGCGGATGTCGCTCGGCCCGACCAGCACGTCGGAGCGGTTGCGCAGCCGCTTGACCTTGCCGGTGCGGGTGACGGTGGTGAAGACCAGCGCGTCGCCGTCGCGCGCCACCCAGACCGGGGTGGGCACGGGGGTGCCGTTCTTGCGGTGGGTGGTGAACAGCAGGTACTTGGCGGCGGCGAGTTCGTCCAGCCGGGCGGCGTCCGGCGGGCGGGAGGCGTCCAGTGCGGGGGAGGTGTCCATGCGCGTCAGCGTAGGAAGGCGCAACGGGGCACTGCTTGAGTCTGGTTGGGGTCGCGGGCGGAGGGCGCCACGCCCGGCCGCCCCGGGTGCGGCCGGGAGCTGTCCCCGGCACCTGCCAGAATGCAGGGCGTACGGCGAAAGCACTGAAGGAGAAGGTGACCGGCTTCGTGACCACGCCAGTCGAACAGGTGGCCCGGCAGGCCCAGCAGGCGATCGAGCGCAAGATCGCCGAGGAACTGGGCGTTCGCGACGGGCAGGTGAAGTCCGCGGTCGAGCTGCTCGACGGCGGCGCGACCGTGCCCTTCGTGGCCCGCTACCGCAAGGAGGTCACCGGTTCCCTGGACGACGCCCAGCTGCGCACCCTGGAGGAGCGGCTGCGCTACCTGCGGGAGCTGGAGGAGCGCCGGGCGGCCGTCCTGGAGTCGATCGGGGCCCAGGGCAAGCTGGACGACGCGCTGCGCGCGCAGGTGCTGGCCGCCGATTCGAAGGCCCGGCTGGAGGACATCTACCTGCCGTTCAAGCCGAAGCGGCGCACCAAGGCGCAGATCGCCCGCGAGGCGGGCCTGGAGCCGCTGGCCGAGACGCTGCTCGCCGATCCCTCGCAGGATCCGGCGGCGCTGGCCGCCCGGTTCCTGAACGAGTCCGTCGCCGAGCCGGCCGCCGCGCTGGAGGGCGCCCGGGCGATCCTGGTGGAGCGCTTCGGGGAGGACGCCGACCTGGTCGGTTCGCTGCGCGAGCGGATGTGGACCCGGGGCCGGCTGGTGGCCACCGTGCGTGGCGGCAAGGAGCAGGACGGCGCCAAGTTCGCCGACTACTTCGACTTCGCCGAGCCGTACACCAAGCTCCCCTCGCACCGCATCCTGGCGATGCTGCGCGGCGAGAAGGAGGAGGTGCTGGACCTCGACCTCTCGCCGTACGACGGCGAGGAGGGCGATCTGCCCGGCGAGAACGACTACGAGCGGCGGATCGCCGCCCGCTTCGGCATCGCCGACCACGGCCGCCCGGCCGACAAGTGGCTGGGCGACACCGTCCGTTGGGCCTGGCGCACCCGCGTCCTGGTCCGGCTCGGCATCGACCTGCGGTCGCGGCTGCGGGCCGAGGCCGAGGAGGAGGCGGTGCGGGTGTTCGCCGCCAACCTGCGCGATCTGCTGCTGGCCGCGCCGGCCGGCACCCGCGCCACCATGGGCCTGGACCCGGGCTTCCGGACGGGGGTGAAGGTCGCGGTGGTGGACGCCACCGGCAAGGTCGTCGCGTACGACACGATCTACCCGCACCAGCCCGCGAACAAGTGGGACGCCGCGCTCGCGACCCTGGCCGCGCTGGCGAAGAAGCACGACGTCGACCTGGTGGCGATCGGCAACGGCACCGCCTCCCGGGAGACGGACAAGCTCGCCGAGGACCTGCTCAAGCGCCACCCCGAGCTGAACCTCACCAAGGCGATGGTCAGCGAGGCGGGCGCCTCGGTCTACTCGGCCTCCGCCTTCGCCTCGCAGGAGCTGCCGGAGCTGGACGTGTCGATCCGCGGCGCGGTCTCGATCGCCCGCCGCCTCCAGGACCCGCTGGCCGAACTGGTCAAGATCGACCCGAAGTCGATCGGGGTCGGCCAGTACCAGCACGACCTGAGCGAGGTGAAGCTCTCCCGTTCGCTGGACGCGGTGGTCGAGGACTGCGTCAACGCCGTGGGCGTGGACGTCAACACCGCCTCGGCGCCGCTGCTGACCAGGGTCTCCGGCATCACCGGCACGCTCGCCGACAACATCGTGGCCCACCGCGACGCCAACGGCCCGTTCCGCACCCGCCGGCAGCTCAAGGACGTCTCCCGGCTGGGCCCGAAGGCTTTCGAGCAGTGCGCGGGCTTCCTGCGCATCCCCGACGGCGACGACCCGCTGGACGCCTCCAGCGTGCACCCCGAGGCGTACCCGGTGGTGCGCCGGATCCTGGCGTCCACCGGCGGGGAGCTGAGCGGGCTGATCGGCAACGGCGAACGGCTGCGGGCCCTGCGCCCGGGCGACTTCGCCGACGAGGTCTTCGGCATCCCGACCGTCACCGACATCCTCGGCGAGCTGGACAAGCCGGGCCGCGACCCGCGCCCGGCGTTCCGCACCGCGACCTTCAAGGAGGGCGTCGACAAGATCGGCGACCTGGAGGTCGGGATGGTGCTGGAGGGTGTGGTCACCAATGTGGCCGCGTTCGGCGCCTTCGTCGACGTGGGCGTCCACCAGGACGGGCTGGTGCACGTCTCGGCGCTGTCGAGGACCTTCGTCAAGGATCCGCGCGAGGTGGTCAAGCCGGGCGACATCGTGAAGGTCCGGGTCGTCTCGGTGGACGTGCCGCGCAAGCGCATCGGGCTGACCCTGCGGCTGGACGACGAGGTCGGTCGCGACCGGGGCGGCGACCGTGGTGACCGGGGCGAGCGCGGTGAGCGCGGCGAGCGACAGGCCCGCCCGCCGCGCCAGGAGCGCCGGGGCGGCGGCCAGGACCGGCGCGGCCAGGGCGGCGGTTCGGGCGGTTCGGGCGGCTCGGGCGGCTCGGGCGGTTCCGGCGGTGGCGCGTCGCTGGCGAACAGTGCGATGGCGGACGCGCTGCGCCGGGCGGGCCTGACCGGCGGCGACGCCTCGGGTGACCGCCGCTCCGGGCGGCGCTGAGCGGCCCGAGCGGCTGGGGCGCTGGGGCGCTGAGGCGCTGAGCGGCTGACCGCCGCGGCCGGGGCCGGTGGACGTC
>NZ_JBHWIR010000252.1:0-7931 GCF_042731835.1 Kitasatospora sp. NPDC059817
CGTCATCCGTCAGAACCACTTCGACCGTCGGCCGACCCATACGCGCCATGAGCCCAGCATACTTCTATAGCTTTCCTAAGACTCAGGACACTAGATGGACACGAGTCCGGACTGATCGAAGTTGCTTGCCCATTCCCTGATGATTCCGATCATCTGGTCCCAAGCTCCTGTCAGCAACAGGACTCCTACGACGACCAGCATGCCGCCGCCCAGCCTCATGACCAAGAGGTAATGCCGTTTCACCCAGCCGAATGCTCCGAGTGCGCCACGGAAGGCGACTGCCGTCACCAGAAAGGGAAGGCCCAGGCCTACGCAGTAGGCGGCGCTGAGCAGGGCTCCCCGTCCGGCGCTCGCCTGTTCCATGGCGAGCACCTGTACTGCGCTGAGTGTCGGTCCCAGGCATGGTGTCCATCCCACGCCGAAGACCACGCCGAGCACGGGGGCTCCGATCAAACCGACAATCGGCCGTCGGTGCAATCTGAACTCGCGCTGAGCAAATTTCGGCAGCAAGCCGGCGAACGTCAATCCCATGAGGATTGCAAAAGCTCCGGACACTTGTTGAATAATACGCTGATGCTGCTGGAGGAAATATCCGAACGATCCAAATAATGCTCCTGCGGATACGAACACGATCGTGAATCCTGCAACGAAGAGGGTGGCGCCGAGTAGAACTCGGCCGCGTTTTCTACCCTCGGCGTCGGCAAGGTCCGCAGCAGAGAATCCAGTGACATAGGACAAGTAGCCTGGAACGAGAGGGAGGACGCAAGGAGAAAGGAACGACACAAGGCCTCCGAGCATCGCCACCGGGATTGCGAGGAATAGAGCACCGGTGAAGATGGTCTGACTCCCGTCGAAAGCCAGAACGACTCGCGCTGTCTCGCTCACGACGCCACCGCGATCACGGCAAAACGCACCTTTTGTCGAAAGGCGGACAACGAGACGAGCGCGTGAGGGCGCTGAATCAGAGTGCAGCACATGAAACAAAGCCTCTCACGGTGGTGGACGGGGCTTGAATGCAGGGGCGACCGACCGTACTTGGCCAGGGCCAGGGCAGCGGTGTGCACCTCTCCACTCACTCCCGTGGCCTGCCGGTCAGACCCCACGCCTCGTCGACCGGGACAGCCGGCTTCTGGTGCCCGCCGCCTGCGCGGCGGATGGAGGTATACCGGGAGATGAGCGAGGCCGACGACTGCGTGATCGGCGGCACCCTGCGCCACTGGTGGCTGCGCGCGCAGCTCTACCGAAACCCAGAGGGCGACCGCATCCACGCCGCCGTCCGGGCTGGCACCACCCCCGGCACCTCCGTGGCGCGGGCGGCAGCGGGACCGCGGCGGCGCGGGGCGGCACCGACCTGGTGGCCGCCGTCGACGCACTGGCGCGTGGCCTGCTTGGATACAGGTGTGAACAGCGGCAGCCATCAGGAATCGGGCCTCTCGAAGAGCGTCTGGAGCGATACCGACTTCGAGGAGATGGGCTGGCACGACGCCACCGTCCACGGCCTGTACGTGCAGCAGACGCAAGACGTCCTGCCCCGGCTTCTGCTCGACCTCGACTACATCGTCCGCTGGGTCCACCCGGTCCGGCCGGCAAAGAACTTCTCCTTCTGGATCGCCCCCGCGACGCTCGTCTTCGAAGAGGTCTGGGACCTTGAGGGCGACCTCGGTTTCAAGGGCATGCATCCGGAGCTGGAGATCGACTCGGTGCACCGGCTGGCGCCGGACGACGGCAGGCAGGACTGGCCGCAATGGCACGTCGAAGGCCACTCGTTCGACCTGAGGTTCCGCGCGTCGGGCTTCCGTCAGTACTTCCGCGATACCCCGCGCCTCACGTCGGTCCAGGCCCTGTCCGCAACCGAGCGCGGAGGCTGCTGCTTCACCGAGGTTGGTTTCGGCTGAGCAGGTTCGGTCTCGCGTCCTCGACCGGGAGCGGGTGACACCACTCGGCAGTACGCCACAGGCCCCGTCCCGAACCCGGTCTGGCCTGAGTTCAACTCCCGGCCGGTGGCGCCCGAAGTGAACCGCCGATTACGGTCGCCACCGCTGACCGGCTTCGGACCGTCGGCGAGCGGCTGAGCGTCCTGCCCGCCCGCCTGTCGGCCAGGGCGGAGGTGCCGTCGCCGGCCCACGCACCCCCACGGCGCCGCGCTCGGACTCGGACTCGGACTCGGACTCGGACTCGACTGACGCTGGGGCGGCCGGCGGCCCTGACACCGGCCATGGGGCCCCTGGCCACCGGTGTGTGACCGCCACGGCGGCCGGGCTCTGAACCCCGGTGGCACGGGTCCGGACGGTGAAGAGGGGGATGTCCACCGCCCTGACCGCGTTCCCGACCACCGGTCCTCTTCTCACCCCGATCCGCCCCCGCAAACCACCGCACCCGGATTCCCGCGGGCCCGTCCGACAGGCCTGCCGGTCCACGGCGCCCGGTTCACGGCGCCCGGTTCACGGCGCCCGGTTCACGGCGCCCGGTCTCGGCTGACGCCGACCGTTACCGTTCCGCGCGACGGGGCAAGGGGCGGGGTGGGGGTCAGGTGAGTGCTTCCACGAGGTGGGCGCAGCGCGCCGGGTCCTCGGTGAAGCCGGCGCGCAGGCCCCACATCCAGTACTCGGCGGCTCGCAGCAGTGCCCATTTGCGGGCGCGGTCGGGGTCGAGGTCCGCGGCGTCGGCCAGGGCGTCGATGCCCCACTGGACGCGGGAGGGGCCGAGTTCGTCGAACCGGCTCCACAGCAGGGGTGCGACCTGGTATTCGAGGACGCCGCGCACGATCAGCGGGTCGACGACGGACCAGTGCCCGTCGGGGGTGCGCAGGACCTGGTCGTAGTGGAGGTCGTTGTTGACCAGGATGGTGTAGTCGTCGTGGGACAGTTCCTCGGCCAGGTCCAGTGCGCGGTCGAGTGCGCGTCGGGGCATCGGGCGGCCCAGGTCCTCCCACTGGCCGGCGAGTTCCCGCCGGTGGCCCGCGGCGATGTCTGCGGTCGTACGCAGGCCGTGGGGTGGCTCGACGGCCAGCCGCCGTAGCAGTATCCCGATCACGGGGACCGCCTGTGTCAGTGGTACGTCCCGGAGCGGGCGGGTGTGGTCCAGGCGTTGCAGCAGCATGACGCCCGCCGTGGTGTCGGTGTCGAGCAGGCGGACCGCGCCGTGGCCGTTCCACAGGCGCAGGGCGAGTACCTGTTCCTGCATCTGCTGGTCGGGCCACGTGACTTTCAGGGCCAGCGGCTCGCCGACCCGGCGGACCGGCACGACGAGGCTGTTGTAGCCGTGCATGGGCGGCCCGTCGACCTTCAGGTCCCAGCGCTCGCACCAATGGGCGACGGTGTCCGGCAGCGCCATCAGCCACCGGCGGCCCGCCTCGCCCTCATGCTGCCAGCGGCCGAAGGCCCGAAGGGACTCGGGTACCTGCGTCAGGCCGTGTTGTTTCGGACTCCCGGAAGTCACAGCGTCTCCATCCAACATCTCCGCTACGGCCTGGTTCCAGGCCTCGTCGTCGCACCGTTCCTCCCCGATCCCGCAGTACGGCGCGGCGCGTCCGCAGGGGCGGTCGAGCCGACAGGAGATCCTATGCAACGGCTCCCCGGATGCCCTTGCGTGTCCTGGCAGTTCACGCCGAGTGCCGGAGAACCCCGTACGGATTCAGGACGGGTGCACCTGCGCAGAGGCACTGCGCCACCCGTAAGCCGCATCCACGACCTCACGGGACAGAACACCTGACACCGACCATCCCACGGCCCGGACGGGCGGCCGCCGAGAAACAGTCCCCGACCGTCCCACGGCCCGGGCAGGCAGCCGCCGGGCGGGGTTGTGCAACAGGTCGTCAACAGGTTTCCGTGAAACGGCCACGCGACCGTGGCCCGTGGGCGGATCATGTTCGGGTGCCGATCATCCCGAACCCGCCCCCGTCCCCGCCCGCCAGGCCCCCCTCCTGGGAAGACCGGCTGGAGGCCTGGGTCGGGATATGCGCCGCCCGACTCTCCTTGTGGGGCCACGACTTCACCGACGGAGCATGGCCCGACACCGAAGACCTCGCCGTCCTCCTCGCCCGGACCGTGCACGAAGTCGCCGACATCCCCTCGATGCGGCCGGCCCACCACGCCCTGACCGCCGCACTCGCCCGCGTCCACGCCGCCGAACGCTGGCTCCGCCCCTACAACGCGGCCTCTCCCTCCATGGCCTGCCACCACCTGCGCCAGGCCGCCGAACACCTCCACACCGCCCACCGCCACCTCACCGACACCGCACCCCAAGGCCGCCCCAGCCTCCCACCCCGACGGGGCCCCACTTCCCCAAGCCCCTGACCACACCAACAACCCGGCAACCCGCCGACGGACCATCAACCCGGCCACAACAGGACGACGGGACGACAGCGCGGCGGCGGCAGGGCGGCACGGCGGCGACGACGGCCGACAGGAGAACCCCGACAACAGGCCACGGGCGACGGCGGCGCCGAAGAAAGCAGCAGCCGGGACGCCGTCACCCCCCGAGGCGCAACAGAACAGGACGACCGACGCCGGCCACGCCGGGGCACCGCAGGGATGGAACATCACCACGCTCTTGAGCCCGCGGCCGGCATGCCGTTAGGGTCGCCACGCGCCATCTCACGAACTGGATCTCCGGAAAAGTCTTCATGCCTCGCAGGTCACCGGGCGAGATAAGGTCCCACCTGCCGCAGCGCTTCCCCCGCGACCGACCCGCAGTCGTCCGCAGGCCCCCCGTCATCCCAGGGCTCTCGGCCAGCGCCAATCGCCAGATCGCCCGGTTCGAGCAGGCCTACGGACTACACCCTGGCACTGTCGCTCACGCATTCGGGAGCTGGGCCCGAACCGGTCGGCGCCCGCGTCGCGACCTGGCGCCGTGGTACGGATACGACGATACGGACCTGCGGAGCGGGTACTACCACGTCAGAACCCTGCTGGAACGGGCCGTCCGGGCCCTGCAAACCCGGGCCCGCCGAGAACTGCGCAGAGAACTCGGGCCTCTCGACGAACGCATCCTCGCCCGGACAGTCAACGACCCGTTCGCACCACATGGCCTTCCCTGGTGGAAACGACGGATCGAGATATGACAAGAGGAGAACACGGACGGGCACCGGGCCACCGGCCACCCCGGCCCGCACCACCGAAAACCCGCAGGTCACACCCCCTGGTCCCCCACGGAACCGCCTGCCTCATAAGCCACCGACGCTGGTCGAACGAGGGAGCAACACCCAGAGGAACCGGTGAAGTCAGAGGGGGGCCGGGCGATTCGGAGGAGGACTGGGCAAAGCCGCGGGAGAGGCGATCGCCGCCCCGCACGCGATGCGGGCACGGCCGGGCAGGCCACGCGCCACAGGCGCCCCTGAGGTAGCGGCATCGGCGCGCGGAACGGGAAATCTTCCTGTCGCGGATGGCTTTGAGGGGTTGTCCGTATGGGAGCGCGCCGAAGAATTTCCTGCCAGGCGGCGCTGACGAGGCCTGATACCCACTGCTACCGGCAACCCGGGAACGGGGGTGACCATGACACGATCCACCCGCACACCCGGCACTCCACCAGCACGCACTGGCCCTCACACGGACTCCGAACCCGGACGGTGACGGCGGACCTGAGCAACCACGCCCCGGGACGGCGGCGAGCGAGCACGGCGGAGCGGCCCCGACCGACGACGCGTCAGACACCGAGCGCGGGCCGCCGAGGAGACGGTGGGGTCATCGGTGATCCCCGAGCCACCGCGGTCCCGCCGCCGTCGGCGAACCGGACCCGGCACCCACACGGGACGCCGGCGGGCCCGGACGGCCCGCTGGCAGGAGGGGGTGCCCAACACCCCAGACGCCCCTGGAAGAGACTGGTGTTGTCCTGGAAGGAGATCTGGGGGACGAACCCGGACTCGCCGGCGCCGTCCTCGCCGACCGGTTACGCAAGGCCGAAGAACAGGCCCAGCCGTCCGGGCATTGGGTGCTGTGGCGCCGGCCGCACCAGAACTCGGCGGCCAGGTCGCCGACCTGGGCGGCCCGGTTTGTTCAGCGTCGTCGCGCCGGCGCCGGTGAGGACCAGCGCCACTGGCGGGTAGCCGTCGCGGGCGTGCCCGGGGTAGGCCCGGCGCCACCAGTGGACCATCCGCTCGCAGGCCTCCTCCTCAACCGGCTCTGTTCACGAGAACGGGCAGCATTTCGACGTCGGTTCCGGAGGCGGTAGGCGGTAGGCGGTGACAACCTCGCCGGAATGTTCACGAGCCCCAGGAGCACCTGGGCTTGCTGGGCGTTCCCCGTTGACCAAGGGCGCGGGGCCGGTGTGGGCCAGCAGCTGGGCGGGAGCGCGCCGTACTGGGCTATGGATGTACCCGCCACCAGCGGTCCGCCTCAGCACGAGCCACTTCGACGTCGTACTGCCTCGCGTCGAAGTGGAGCTCCGGCGGAGGGTAGGGCACAGGGGTGTTCGCCTCCCACGGAACCTCCCAGTCCGACCACTGCACGATCTCCCCGGAGCGCTGCACGACCACGGTCAGGAAGCCGCAGCAGCCACCGCTGCACTCCGGTTCCCCCAGCTCCACACGGCGCACCTCGCCGGTCGCCCGGACAAGACCGGGGCTGCGGCCAGCAGCACATCAACCGCGTACGGTCCGCGGCCGCCTTCGCGCACCGCCTCTTCGACCACGTCCTCGCCGTTGACCCAGAGCCGCAACTGGGCAGCGAACCGAGGTCCCACCGACAACAACCCTGATCTCCAGATGATCGAACATCAGATCACCCCAGGGGGCGGGCTGACGTCGACGCGCGGCTCAGCCGACGCCTGCCCATATGCGCCCAGGGGCGGCCCGAGCGCAGGCCACCCCTTTCACCGCTGCTCTGCCTTCCCAGGCGGGCGGGGAGCGCCAGGGCGACGCAGTGGCGAATACCCGGGTCCGGGTGAGCGGCGTGAGCCAGGACGGCCGGGAGCCCGGCCGTCCTGGCGGACGTAGAAGAGGCCGAAAGCCCGGCTCCAGCCGATCAGGTCCCAGCCGGGGCCAAGCAGCGCGGTGGCGTTGCGGATCAGGTCGTACCGGCCCAGGCCGCGCAGGTACAGCTCCGGTGGCGGGCGCAGCAGGTCGGCGCCGTGCTGGCGCGGCAGTGCGGCCGGTGAGGCGGTCCCGACCGGCTCGGGGGCGGGCTGCCCGTGGTCCTGGTGCTGGTCGGCGGCTTCGGTTTCGCCTCGCGAGGCGAATGGGGCCGGCTCCTGGCCGTCGTCGAGGCCGGGGATGGGGGCGTTCAGGTCGAAGGCGGGGATTTCCACAGGTCGATCCGCTCCAGCATCCTGCGGTGGCGGCGCTCGTCCTCGGTGAGGTCGGGCCGGCGTGCCTTGTCGCGGATCTTCTGGCCGATCGAGTAGGCGCGGTGGCTGTAGCCGGGCAGCCGCAGCGCCAGTTCCTCGAAGGCTGCGACTGGGTCGCCGGTGGCGGTCTCCTCCAGGAAGGCGGCGAGCTTGCGGCGCAGCGTGTCGGCGATGCCGAGGAGGTAGCGGCCATCTTCTCCCCGGCGGGCGAGGTCGTCGTCGTCCTGGATGGCGGCCGCGGGTGCAGCGGGGGTAGCGGGTGCAGCGCTGCCGCGGTGCGGCTGCGGGGCCGGGTGCAGCGGACTCGTCTGCTGCTGCTTCGCGGGCCTTGGCCTTGGCGCGGTCGGCCTTGCTGCGGCATGAGCGGGGGCAGTACTGCTTCGGGCGCCCGGTGGGGCTCTTTGGTGCCGGGTTGGAGCAGCCGGGGCGGGCGCACTGCGGGGCCTGGCCCGCGTCGTCGGCCAGTTGGTCGGTGGCGGCGGTCGGCGGGGCGCTGTCCGTTCCGGGATCGTGGCCGCCGAGGTGAGCCGCGTTACCCGGGATGGGCCCCCGGACGGCCCCCAGGCGGCTCCGGACCGGCCCCACGGCGGGGCCACGGGGCCGGCGGGATGGCGGGGGACGGGCGTGGGGCGCGCCCATCACCGCGCCCG
>NZ_JBHWIR010000252.1:7941-8257 GCF_042731835.1 Kitasatospora sp. NPDC059817
GCTGTCCGGGCTCCCCGCCGCGCGCCGGGGCGGGGCGCCACCCCCCCCGGCCGACTGCCGGGACAAGGGGAACGGCATGCTGTCCGGTCTCGGTGAAGGCGGCGAACGATGCGCTCGACAGGGCGAACCGGTCGACGGGGTCTCAAGCAACGTGGCGAACAGCAGGTCACCGTGCCAACCCGGCAGAAGATCTCCCAAGTTCCGCCGTGATCACGACAGGCAGCCTTCGCCGCCTTCACGAAGAACGGACAGCCCTCACCGGCAGTGGCGCGCCCCCACGCCGACGGGGGGGGGGGGGGGCCGCCAGATCTAGAGC
>NZ_JBHWIR010000253.1:0-8092 GCF_042731835.1 Kitasatospora sp. NPDC059817
GGGGGGGGGGGGGGGGCCGGGGGGGGGGGGGGGGGGGGGGCCCCGGGGGCCCGCCGCGCCCCCCGAGCGGCCCGCGGGGCCTCCGGGGCCTCGGCGATATCGGAGGCGACGCCGTCGGAGCCCCCGACGACGGCCCCGCCCGCCCCGACCGCTGCGACCGCTGCGACCGCGAGCCGGGAGCCGACCCGGGCCGAGCTGGTCGCCCGGTACGGCGGCACCGCGCCGAAGGAGTGGGGGATGGAGGTCACCGGGGTGACCACCAAGCTGCCCGCCGGCGAGAGCGCGACGGCGCTCACCTTCGACGCCTGTGGCGGCCCCGGCGGGAACGGGTACGACGCCGACCTGATCGACTTCCTGCGGAAACGTTCCGTCCCCGCCACGCTCTTCCTGAACGCCCGCTGGATCGACACCAACCCGGACGTGTTCAAGCAGCTTGCCGCCGATCCGCTCTTCGAGATCGGCAACCACGGCACCGTCCACCGCCCGCTCTCGGTCACCGGCCGCTCCGCCTACGGCATCGCCGGCACCGGTGGCGTCGGCGAGGTGTACGACGAGGTCGCGGGCAACGCGCACAAGCTCGCCGGGCTGCTCGGCCACCCGGTGCGGTTCTTCCGCTCCGGCACCGCGCACTACGACGACGTCGCCGCCCGGGTGGTCGCCGACCTGGGGGAACGCGCCGCGGGCTTCACGGTGAACGGCGACGGCGGGGCGACGCTCAGCGCCGCCGAGGTACGGCAGGAGCTCGCGGCGGCCCCGCCGGGGGCGATCGTGATCTGCCACATGAACCACCCGGGCGGGGGGGGCGCCTCTCCGCGCCCCGCGTGACGGCGTGGAGCGCGCGGGCGCCGCGCGGGGGAGAATGTATATCCGCAAATTCACCCCCCGGGGGGGCGGCACCGCCCCCGGGGTGGTGGCGGCGGTGCCGGGGCTGCTGGCGGCGGGGCGGCGCTTCGTCCGGCTGTCGGACGTGCTGCGGTGAGGTGCGGGGGAGCCGCGCTGCGGCGTTAGGCCAGTCGGAGGCCTCCCGGGTGCTCCTCCTCGATGATCCGGACCAGCCAGTCGAACACCGTCGGCCCCTTGCCGGCCCGGGCGGCGGCGAGGTCGGCGCGGACGTGCTCGCGGTTGGCGGGGTGGCAGTGGGCCAGCCGCAGTTCCAGCTGGCGGACCGTCTCCGGGTAGCCGAGGTTGCGCCGGGAGACCGCGTGGTCGCGCCACTCGATCAGGTAGTCGCCGTCCTCGGGGGTGCCGTAGCCGCCGCGCAGGCAGTCGGCGAAGGCGTCGAGGTTCCGGCCGAAGTAGCCGTCGCTGCCGATGGTCTCACCGACCACGTCCCAGAAGTCGTCCAGCGTGTGGATCCGGGTGCCAGCTATCACATAGGTCACGGTCACGGGGTCGAGGATATGCCGAGTGCGGTCGTCGGTGCGCCGGACTACCGGACTACCGGGCGACCGCGATGGCGGTGGCGAGCAGCCCGTCACCGACGGCCCAGCGGCCCTCGAAGCCCTCGATGCGGCGGCCGTTGACGTTCGGGCCGGGGACCAGCAGGCGGGCGGTGAAGGAGCCGTCGGGGGAGAGGACCAGGTCGGCCTCGCTGAAGTCCAGGAACTGCTCGGTGAGCGGGAACCACGCCTTGTACACGGACTCCTTGGCGCTGAACAGGATGCGGTCCCACGGGGTGCCGGGGTGCTCGGCGAGCAGGTCGACGATCCGCTTCCCCTCCTCGGGCAGCGCGATGACGTCCAGGACGTCGTCCGGCAGCGGCAGGGCGGGCTCGGCGTCGATGCCGACCGAGGCGAGGTCGCCGGAGCGGGCGACGGCCGCCGCTCGGAAGCCCTCGCAGTGGGTGAGGCTGCCGACGACGCCGTCGGGCCAGCTCGGGGCACCGCGCAGGCCGGGGACCAGCGGGCGGTAGGGGATGCCGAGGCGGTTGAGGGCGGTGCGGGCGCAGTGGCGGACGGTGGTGAACTCCCGGCGGCGCTTGGCCACCGCCTGGACGACGGCGGCCTCCTCGGCCGGTTCCAGCCGGGCCTCCGGCGGGTCGTCGTAGGACACCTCGGTCACGACGGCGTCCGGCAGCAGGTCCCCGATCACACGCTCCCCCTCGGTCGGTGCGCGGACGGCCGCCGCGCGGATCGAGCCTAACCCGGGTGGGGGCGATCCCGGCGGGCCTTCCGGGGAAGATCCACCAGGGCCACCAACACGCCGGGGCCACCAACACGCCAGGGCCACCGGGCAGGTAGGTGACGGAGTGCAGGCCGCCGGTGCAGCGGAGGGAGCGGTGGCGCTCGTACACCGGCCAGGACACCGGGGACTTGCGGTCGACGTCGACGCCGATGCCCTGGAAGGGGGGCCGTGCCGATCAGTTGGTGGACGGATCCGCAGCCGAGCGCCGCGATGCTACGGTCGTCCCCACTGGGGCGGTTCGGCAGTGCGGCCGAGGTCGCGCGGGTGGTCGGCTTCCTGGCGGGTGAGGAATCCTCGTTCATCAGTGGTGCCTGCCTCGCCGTGGACGGCGGAATGACCGCGATGCTGCCCGAAGCCCTGCTGCGCTGACACCTTGTTCGAGGAGGGCCCCGCTGTGCGTGCCGAACCGGTCGCCGACACACCGTACCTGGAGCTGGGCGAGGGCCCGCTGTGGGACCAGTCCGCGCAACTGCTGCGCTGGATCGGCATCCCCGACCGGCGGGTGCTCACCCTGGACCCGGCCTCGGGCGCGATCAGCTCGGTCGAACTCGACGTCACCCCCGGCACCTTGATGCCGTACGGCGACGGCGGACTGATGCTCGCCACCGAGCGCGGCTTCGAACGGCTCGACCCGGCCACCGGCCGCACCACGCTGGTCGCCGCCGTCGAAGCCGACCGCCAGGACCGCCGGATGAACGACGGCAAGACCGACCCGTACGGCCGGCCGGTCGCCGGTTCGATGGGGCGGGGGGAGCCGCGCGAGCCAGGGTCGCTGTACCGGCTGGAGCGCGACGGCGGCGTCCGGGCGATCCTCGGCGGGCTCGACATCCCCAACGGCCTCGCCTGGCCGGAGCCCGACCGGCTCTGGCACATCGACACCACCACGCGCCGCATCGCCCTCTACCCCTATCCCGAGCACGGCCCCCTCGGCGAGCGGATCCGCACGCTCGACGTCTCCCACCTGCCGGGTTACCCGGACGGCATGACGCTCGACGCCGACGGCAACCTGTGGGTGGCGTTCTGGGACGGCTGGGCGGTGCGGTGCCTCTCGCCGGAGGGTGAGGTGCTGGCGTCGGTCGAGCTGCCGGTGCCGCGCGTCACCAGTTGCGCCTTCGGCGGGCCGGACGGGCGGACGCTCTACATCACGTCCGCCCGGTCCGACCAACAGCCGCTCTCCGGCGGCCTGTTCAGCGTCCGGGTCTGACGGGGCCGGATTTGAAGGGTCGCGCCCCTACTGCCCGAGCAGGCGGGCGAAGTCCAGCCCGAGGCCGCCGAGCACCGGCAGCGCGCCGAGGTCGGTGACGGCGCCGACGGGGATGCTGTAGCCCTGGTTCACGGCGCGGGGTACGGGCACGGGCGCGGCGTTGGCGGGTGCGGCGGCGGCCGGGATCAGGGCGGCGCCGAGGAGCAGGGCGGCGAGTGCGGTGCGCATGGGGCGAGGCCTCCGGGGGTGGACGTGGTGGCCTGTCAACACCCTGCGGCGCGGCGCGGTCACGTATCTTCGCCCCTTCGGCCGTATTGGTAAAGATTCCTGACTTGTGTTCATGTCAACATGGCGGCGGTCTGGACCACACCGCCGTCGGGCGCATACGTTCTCTTCACTCGGACGGGCATCGGGCGGTCTCGCTGAATCCCCCTGCGGCTTCGGCGACTTCTGCCTGTCATGTCCATGGCTAAAGAACCGGAGGGAACCATGCGCGCCATCAGCAAGAACCTCAGGATCCTCGCGGGCGCCCCGCTCGCGGCCGCCGCCCTCATCGCCCTCACCGCCGGCACCGCCAGCGCGGCGATACCGATCAACACGCCCATGGCCGGCAAGGCCACCTACTACAACGACGCCGGCTACGGCGCCTGCGGCACCCAGATCAACGCCTCCAACCAGATGCTCGTCGCGGTCTCCCACACCTGGTGGACCAGCGCCAACCCCAACAACGACCCCCTGTGTCAGGGCATTTCGGTCAAGGTCAGCTACCAGGGCAAGACCGTCACCGTCCCCGTCCGGGACAAGTGCCCCTCCTGCGACGCCAGCCACCTCGACCTCAGCCAGCCCGCCTTCGCCCAGCTGGCCCCGCTCGGCCAGGGCGTCATCAACGGCCTCACCTGGCAGTTCGTCAAGGCCGGCCTGAACGGCAAGACCGTCGAACTCTCCGAGCCCATCACCGGATCCACCATCGGCTGAGACCGCGGATGAGCGACCGTGCCCGCCCCGTGACGCGGGGGCGGGCACGGTCGTCGCCCGGGGTCCGCTCTCGCGTGTGAGTGCCTGACCGCCTCAGCGGCAGAGCGCGGCGTCGACGGCGTCGGCGACGCGCTGCTTGACATCGGCAGAGGGCAGGGTGGTGACGGCGATGTCGGCGGCGCGACCGTCCTCGGTGACACCACCGCGGGTCGCGTAGCCCGGGAGCGTGCCGCCGTGGCCCCAGTACACACCGCCGCAGGACAGCGGGCGGCTGGCGAGCCCCAGCCCGTACCGGCCGCCGGGGCCCATGTACTCGGCGGGGACGGTGATCTGCATCTGGGCGAGCTGGGCCGGGGCCAGCAACTCGCCGCTGAGCAGGGCACGGAAGAAGCGGTTGAGGTCGCTGTTCGTGGAGACCAGGGCGCCGGCCGTCCAGGCCCAGGACATGTCCTGCTCGGTGACGTCCAGCGGCTGGTCGCCGGGCTCCTCGGTGACGTAGCCGTGCGGGTGGCGCTCGTGCACCGTCATGTCGCCCTGGGTGGGGAAGTACGTGTGGCGCAGGCCGATGTGGTCGATGACCCGCCGGGTGATCTCCTCGCCGGCGGGCCGCCCGGTGACCTTCTGGATGATCAGGCCGGCGATCAGGTAACCGGTGTTGCAGTACTTCCAGCCCTTGCCGGGCTCGAAGTCGGGCTTCTGGGCGAGCGCGAGGTCGAGCAGATCGCGGGGCTCGTGGTACTGGGAGAGGCTCTGGTCGGGCAGGAAGTGGGTGTAGTCGGGCAGGCCGCTGGTGTGCTGGAGGATCTGGCGGACGGTGATCTTCCGCCCGTCGATCTCGCCGCCTGCGCCGGTGCCGCGCACGAGACCCGGCAGGTAGGTGTCGAGGGAGGCCTCCAGATCGACCTTGCCCTCGGCGACGAGCTGCAGGACGACGACGGCCGTGAAGGACTTGGTGTTGCTGCCCGCCCGGACCTGCCCGTCCACGGGCACCGCCGCGCCGGTGGCCAGATCGCCCACCCCGGCCGTGTAGGTGCGGGTGTGCCCGTTCCGGTCCCGCACGGTGGCCAGCGCGCCGGGCACACCATCCTGCCGGACCAGCGCGTCGAGCCGCTGCTGGACGACGTCGGCTCGGGGGCCCGCCGCCTGGGCCGCCGGCGCGGCGGCCACGCCGAACAGCAGGACGCCTGCGGCGACGGCCGCTGCGCTGAGCCTGAACGGTCGAATCCTGTACGGGGTGGACGGGTTCACGGAGCGTCTCCTCTCGCCGGGCCGGCGCGCCCGGGACTCCAGGGCACCACACGGTGCCAATGGCGGTCGTCCGCGCGCAGGAGGAGCGGGGGTCGGAGCGATGGTCCTGACGGTCTACGACCTGCGGGGTACGAACTGCGGTACGGCTGTTGGTGTGTGACGGTAGGTCAGAGTTGCCATGGCTCCGCCCCGTCCCGCAGGTAGCGGGTGCGACCGTCAGAGAGTGCGCGGAGGGCTGCTTGGAGGCGGGTGCGTTGGCGCGCCCGCAGCCGGGCGGCCACCTCGGGTGCTGGGAGGAAGAGTGCTTCGGAGAGTTCGTCGTCATGGGGGCGGACGTTGGCGGCAAGGGCGGGGGCGAGGGTTCCGGCGTCGAAGATGAACGCGATCTGGTCGTCCCAGGGCCCGTGCGGCGCCACCCAGTCCACGACGAGGAGGGCACGGACGGCGATGTCGAGGCCCAACTCCTCCCGCAGCTCCCGCACGGCTGCCTGGTCAGGGGGTTCGTTGGCCTCGGCCATGCCGCCCGGCAGGTCCCAGCCGTCCTTGTAGGTCGGGTTGACGGTCAGGAGACAGCCGCTCACGTCTCGCAGGATGACGTCGGCCGAGACACGCTTGCGGGCCTGCCTGGCGTTGCCTTCGGAGAGGTAGGCGTTCCAGGCTTCGGTGTCGGTGGGTGCGGGCCTCACGATGAACCTCCCCGAGGTGACGGGATGATGTCGGCGAGTAGCAGGAGCCGGATTCTGCTCGCTTCGTCGAATCGTGCCAGGTACTCACGCACCGGGCCGTACTCCCGGTGCGTGCCCAGAAGATCGCCCAGGCCGTCCAGTTGTCGGGCGACGCGAGCTTGGCGAGGCTGCGGAGGGTGGGGGTGCGGGTCGCGGAGTTCATGCCGGGGGCGTGCAGCTGGATGCGGGTGCTGGAGCTGTTGGTGGTCTGACAGGGTGGCTGGCCGGGCGGGGGGATCTTGGCAGTGTGGGGGTGTTCCGGCGTGACCGGTGCGGCGTAGCGTCCGGGCAGGTCGGCGACGGGTGTGGGAGGTTCTGGTGGCGGTCAACGGCGAGGTGTCGTTCTGGTACGCGGCGAGTGGGCTGCCGGAGCCGGGGCCGGCGTTGCCCGGGAGCGCGGATGTGGACGTGTGCATCGTCGGCGGCGGGTACACCGGGTTGTGGACGGCGTACTACCTGAAGAAGGCGGATCCGTCGCTGCGGATCGCGGTGCTGGAGCGCCGGTTCTGCGGCTACGGCGCCTCGGGGCGCAACGGCGGGTGGCTGTACAACGGTTTCGCGGGCCGGGGCGCGTTCGCGAAGCGGTACGGCCCGGGTGCGGCGGCGGCGATGCAGCGGGCGATGGACGAGGCGGTCGGGGAGGTCGTGGACGTCGCCGCCGCCGAGCGGATCGACGCGCACATCGTGCGCGGCGGGGTGCTCGAAGTCGCCAGGAACAGAGCCCAGTTGGAGCGGCTCAAGGCTTTCGCCGCCGCCGAGCGGGCGTACGGCGAGGGTCGCGTCGAGCTGCTGGGCGCGAAGGAGGCCGCCGACCGGATCGCCGTCGCGGGCGCCCTCGGCGGCACCTGGACGCCGTACGGTGCGCGGATCCAACCGGCCGCGCTGGTACGCGGGTTGGCGCGGGTGGTGCGGGACCTCGGGGTGGCGGTGCACGAGGGGACGGCGGTGACGGCGATCCTGCCGGGCACCGCGTACGCCCGGCCGCGCGCGGTGACGCCGCAGGGCACGGTGACCGCCGAGTACGTGCTGCGCGCGACCGAGGGCTTCACGGCCGGCCTGCGCGGCGAGCGGCGGACCTGGCTGCCGATGAACTCGGCGATGATCGCCACCGAGCCGCTGCCGCCCGCCTTCTGGGCGGACGCGGGCTGGCAGGGCCGCGAGGTGCTGGGCGACTTCGCGCACGCCTACATGTACGCGCAGCGCACCGCGGACGACCGGATCGCGCTGGGCGGCCGGGGTGTGCCGTACCGGTTCGGCTCGCGGACGGACGCGGACGGCGGCACCCAGGTGGAGACCGTGCGCCAGCTCCGGCAGATCCTGAACCGCTTCTTCCCGGCGGCCGCGAGTGCCCGGATCGACCACGCCTGGGCGGGCGTGCTCGGTGTGCCCCGGGACTGGTGCGCCACGGTGGAGCTGGACCGTGCGAGTGGTCTCGGCTGGGCGGGCGGGTACGTCGGCAGCGGGGTGACCACGACGAACCTGGCGGGCCGGACGCTGCGCGACCTGGTCCTCGGGCGGGACACCGGGCTGACCGGGCTGCCCTGGGTGGGCCACACCGTGCGCCGCTGGGAGCCCGAGCCGCTGCGCTGGATCGGGGTGCACGCGATGTACGCGGCCTACCACGCGGCGGACCGCCAGGAGGCGGGCGGACGGGCCGCCACCTCGCCGATCGCCCGCGTCGCGGACGTCGTCTCCGGGAGGTAGCGGCGCGGACGGTAGCGGCGCGGGCGGTGGCGAGCGCGGTCGGGCGGTGGTG
>NZ_JBHWIR010000254.1:0-8022 GCF_042731835.1 Kitasatospora sp. NPDC059817
AACAACGCTGTCTTTGGCGCGGCCGGCTCTTTTGTTTAAAACCCGCCGGGGGCGGGCCCGGGGGGGGGGGGGCGGGGGCGGGCGCCCCCCCCCCGTCGGTGGGCCGGGTCGGTGGCCACGGTGTGGATCCGGGCCCACCGGCCGGTGGGGTGGGTGGGGCCGCGGTAGCCGCGGTAGACGATGCCGATGGCGCAGGAGGCCAGCGTGCCGTCGGGCCGCTGCACGGCGCGGTAGGCGTACGGGATCCGGCTGGGGTGGGGAAGGTGACGGTGCCTTCCTCAGCCCTGGACCAGGTCGCGGGGGTCGGACCCCTCGGCCCAGCCGTGGGTGGAGAACCCGCGGCCACCGGACAGGTAGGCGGACAGGGCGGCGTGGGAGGACGGGAACATCGGCAGCGGAAGCCCGTTCTCGGGCGACCACACCACGGCGAGGTGCTTGCCGGGCTCGGTGTTCGTCAACTCGCCCTGCCAGGCGGTGGCGAGGAACACCGACAGCAGGAACGGGCCCTTGCCGTCCCAGCCCTGGCGGACCTGGATCGTGTGGACCAGCCGCAGGTCGCGCGGGTCGACTTCCAGCCCCGTCTCCTCCGCCAGTTCACGGGCGGCGGCCTCGTCCAGGCGCTCGCCGACCTCGACCTTGCCACCGGGGATCGTCCACACCGGCGTCGTGCTCCAACTGTTCGTCGCGTAGTTGATCGTCGCGACCCGGCCGCCACTCCGGTCGTGGACGATGACGGCCACCGCCTGTCGCAGGCTCTCCACAGCACTACCTCCAAGGGCGCTTGATCAAAGGGGACTTGGGGACTTCGCGGGGTCGACGCCGGTCCGCGCAGCGGCTCCAGGGCGGTGCGGGGTGAGCTGGAGCATCACGCGCACGGGTCGGCTGGCCGGCCGGCGGGGTCGGCGGGGTCGGGCCGGGTCACGAGGCCTCCCCGGTGGGCTGGTCCGCCGGTGCGGCGAGCAGCGGCAGGTAGTGGTGCAGGTAGGGCGGGACCTTCAGATCGAGCACCTCGTCGAAGGGCACCATGCGCACGGCCAGGCCCTCGTCACCGAGCCGCAGGTCGCTCTCGGGGCCGTCCCGGACGGCGTGCAGGATGCGGGTGAGCGGGAGGCCGAGGTCGTGGTGCGGGCCGGGGAGGGTCCGCAGCCCGGTGATCTCGACGCCAGCCTCCTCGCGGACCTCGCGCACCGCGCTCTCCTCGGTGCTCTCGTCCCCCTCGCGCCAGCCGCCGATCGGAGTCCAGTAGCCGGGCCAGGCCATGCCCGGCCTGTCTTCGCGCAGGTGCATCAGCAGTCGACCCGCGCGGTCGGTGACGAAGACCAGGACTCCCTCGAAGTCGTCGCCGTCCGGGGCGGGGTGTTCCAGGTAGAGCGGGACGCCGGAGCGGTGGGCGCGCAGCACCTGCCGGAGCCGCTGGTAGTGGGCGGGGGTCATCCGGGAGCGCCAGTCGTGGGCCGTCTCGAACCGGAACTCGGTGTGCTCGGCCGGATCGAGCCGGATCCGGGCCTGCTGCTCCGCGGTCAGCGTGCCGCCGTCGAACACGTAGCCGGCGACCGGGACCGGGTAGTCGGCGTCGGCCTGCGTGTGGATCACGGCGACCAGGCGCCGCCGGAGCACCTGCGGGTTCTCCGCGGCCAGGTCCAGGCCCAGCTCCTCCCGGGCTTCGCGCAGCGCGGCGTCGAAGGGGCTCTCGCCGTGCTCGACGTTGCCGCCGGGCATGTTCCACACGCTCGGGTCGATGGTCGAGCGCATCCCGAGGACGCGGCCGGCGGGGTCGGTGACCAGGAAGGAGCCGTAGGCGCTGGGCCGGGCGATGGTGGTCAGGTAGCCGCCGACCGGCCGCCAGCCCGGGATCGCCAGGCGGCCGGTCAGCCACTCGATCACCGCGCGCTGGCCGTGGCTGGTCGTGGGCAGCCGGTCCGCTGGAGCCCACTGGTGGGAGTCGTGGTCGCCGGAGAGGACGACCGGGGTGCCCTCCGGAACGATGGTGGCGAAGACGAACTGCCGTACGCGCCGGCCGTTCGGGTCGGTGAGGTCCAGGCTCCGCGCGTACTCCAGCGGCAGCCCGGCGAGCCCGGTCTGCTCGGCCAACTCCCGCGCCGCGCCCGCCGCCACGGGCTCGCCGTCCTCGTGGCCGCCGCCCGGGTACTCCCACAGGCCGGGCAGGACGTCGTGCGCGGCCCGGCGGATCATCAGGATCCGGCCGCAGGTGTCGCGGACCACCACGCCGACGCCGATCCGTTCGGCGCCCTCGCGGAAGGCGAGGCCGGTCAGCATGTCGAAGTCGATCACCGGGTGGACTCCTTGGTCTCTCGGGCGGGTACGTTCCGCCGGTCGGTGCCGGTCTTCGCCACAGCTCCTCCGAACACCGTCGGCGCGCGGGCGCGCAAGTGTGCTGGAAGAAGGCGATCCGACGTCCAAGTTTCTTTCTGCGGACCTGAGTTAAGGAACCTCCCAGAGGTTGGCGGTCTCCGATGATGGTGCTGTTCGAGCGCGGCGTTCAAGCGGATTACCTCCGGGCGAGCCCGGGTCGAACGGGGAGGTTTCGAGCACCTCCGGGCGCGGCCGAGGGCGTCCTCCAACTGGCCGCGGACGGGCTCGGACAGGGGGCGGAGCCCAGCGCGCAGGCGGCGAGAGCCTGTTCGAGCCCGGCCGTCAGACCGGCTTCGAGGCGGTCACGGACGCCCGGGCGGCCGAGGAGGTCGCGCAGCGCGTAGCCGCCGCCGGATTCACCCGTTCGGATGATCGTCGAGCGCCGGCCGTCCACCTCCGCACCGTGGCGCAGGGCAAGGGGCAAGCAGGGCGAGGGGGCCGGCGATGCCGTGTGCTTCCCTGTCGAGTTCTTCTGTTCATTCATCAGGGCCCCGGACCAACGGATGCGGAGCGATCGGTCCCGGCTTCCCGCAGTGCCGGTTCCTCGTCGTCTGCCTGTCGGGCCCGGGGCCGGTCTCACGGACCGTGCATGGCAGACTGCGTCCCCGTGATCGATGAATTCGCCAAGGAGTACTTGCACAGTGATCTGCGCGATGTCCGGGAGGCGCTGGTCTGGAAGCTCGACGGGCTGTCCGAATACGACGTCCGCCGACCTCTGACCGGCTCGGGCACGAGCCTCCTCGGACTGGTCAAGCACCTCACGAACATCGAGTACCGGTACTTCGGCAACGTCCTCGGCCGCCCGTGCCCGGAGCCGCTGGGCCGGTGGGACGACGAGCGGCTCTGGGCCGAGGCGATGTGGGTGACCGAGCACGAGACCCGCGAGGAGATCGTCGGCCGGTACCGCCGGGTCGCGGAGCACTCCGACGCGACGATCGACGCCCTCACCGTCGAGGCACCGGGCTACGTGCCCTGGTGGCCCCGTCCGAACGTCACATTGTTCAGCATCCTGGTGCACGTGCTCACCGAGACCAACCGGCACGCCGGGCACGCCGACATCCTGCGCGAGCATCTCGACGGCGCCACCGGGACCGAGGCGAGCCACGCGAATTCGCAGCCCGACGCCGCGTTCCGGCAGTCCCGGTTCGCCGAGGTCGAGCGGGCCGCCAGGGCGGCGGTGGGCACACCCTGACGAGCCTAAGCGGGCGTTTGGAGAGCTCTACTCCTGTGACGACATCCACGAAGCCTTCCTCACTCGCGGATGCGCACTCATCTGTTGGCGGCGGCTTGTCTCCCTACCTTGACAGCATCGGAACCCAGTGATCCATCACCTGGCACAGGCACAGGCACAGGCGCTGACGATGGTCGGCAATCCAGTGGTCAGCACGGATCCGGCCAGACGCCCCGCTCGGACAGGTGGAGCACGAGGGCGGCGATGTTCCAGGCGTCGTCCTCGCCGCTGTGGTGACGGCCTTCGAGTCGCCGTCCGGCGAGCTCCAGGGCCTTCGCCATGCCGGGGCGTTTGCGCAGGCCGTATGCCTCGGTGAAGGTCGTTTTGGCGTTGGTGTGGTGCCGGCCGAAGGGATACGGCGTCCCGGTGGCCTGGCACTGCCGGGTGAACTGGTTGCGGTCGTAGTCGCCCCAACTGGCCCACGGGCGCGCCCCGGCGTGGTGTTCGGCCGCCAGGAGCCGGCACGCCTCGGCGAAGCTGACCCCTGTGTCGACCTCGTGCTGGGTGAGGCCGGTCAGTTCCGTGCAGAACTCGCTGACCGTGGATCGGGCGGGCCGCACCAGGATCCGGTGGCGGGCGAGGCGTTCGCCGGCGTCCAGATCGACGACGGTCAGTCCGATCTCGATGATCTCGCTGACCGCTCCCCGCGGTTGGCCGCCGGCCCAGCAGGTTGCTTCGACGTCCACGACGTTCAGGAGCCGCTCGGCCCCGGTGCTGTCCATGGCGGGAAGCGTAGGGAGGAGCGGCGGCCGCGGCACCTGGTTTTGCCTGCCGGGGCGCGGATGCGCCGCCGCCCCGCACCCCCGGGTACGGACGGCGGTTGCGGCAGGTCGAGACCAGCCGGGACGGTGGTTCAGTCAAGACGAGCGTTGAGGACTGGCCGTTCAATGCGCCGTTCGATCTTCATGATCCGCAATACGTGGCCAGGGAGATCGGCCGTGATGACTTCGAGGGAGCATGGCGGCGAGCGCGTCCTGAGTCCGAGGGTTGATCAACGGGGCCAACTCCCGCATATCAAGCAGACGTTCGAGAACGACGGCAACCCGTGCCTTGCTTCCTTCGAACAGGGCGTCCGAACTGTTCGTGACTCCCGCAGCCGTAGCCGTAGCCGCAGCCGTCGGCTCGTAGGCAACGCCCTCCTGCTCTTTGTCGCGCCAGTGCGCGAGGCCATGTCCCGCGCCTCCCGGGACGCGCCCACCTCGACCGAAGAGTCGCCGAACTCGACTCGGGTACACCCCTACTGGCGGGAGCATCAGGTCAAGATCTGGGCGGCCCATGACCGGGCCACCCGGTTCGTGGCGGAAGTGACCAGGGCCGCTGCCCTCTTCGACAGTGCCTTCGGGTTCGACCGCTCGCGCGACCGAGTCGCGTCGAGGTCGTTCGCAACAGACCGAGAGTCCGCCGCGGAGTAGTGGAGCAGTGGAGTAAACGCGTTTCCTTCGACGGGAGGACAGTTGAATTCGCCATCTGAGCAGGCGGTCGGGGTCCGGGTCCGTGACCTGGTACGGGACGTGGTCGCCGTCTGCGCGCCCGAGGAGGCGGTCATGGTCGACGGCCTGCTGCGACGGAGCGACGCCGAGGTGCTCGCCCGGCTGCGACGGCTGCGACGGCGGCGCGGCGACCGTGATCCGCTCGGTTTCGGTCTCGCCGAGATCGCTCCGCTGGTGGCCCCGCTGCTGTGGCTGACCCTGGACCGGGCCCGCGAGAAGCTCGCCGAGAACCTGGTGGAGGTCGCCTCGCGCGGATCGTCGGCGCTGTGGCGGCGGGTACGGCGGCGGGTGCGGCGGCGCCGGTCGGCTCCCGAGGTCATCCCGCCACTGACCCGCGATCAGCAGCGCTTGGTCCACCGCATGGTGCTCGACGCGGCCG
The DNA here is from genome assembly GCF_042731835.1 of Kitasatospora sp. NPDC059817. Taxonomy (NCBI): domain Bacteria; kingdom Bacillati; phylum Actinomycetota; class Actinomycetes; order Kitasatosporales; family Streptomycetaceae; genus Kitasatospora; species Kitasatospora sp. NPDC059817. Next base: position 5,474 of record NZ_JBHWIR010000254.1, read on the forward strand.
GGGAAGCCGGGCTCTCCCCGGACCTGGGACTGCGGATCGCCGACGGCGTGGTGGCCGGTCTCGCACTGGCCGACCCGGACGAACAGCCGGACGAACAACCGGACGAACGGCCGGACGAGGCGGCGGAGGGCGGCCCGGGCCACGTGCCGGGGGAACGATGACCGGTGCCGGGCCGCGCCCGGCCGCCCTCGACGAACGGGTCCTGGGCGCGGGCACCAGCGCCCGCTTCGGCCTCCTGCTGGTGCTGATCGTGGCGTCCAGCGGATCGATGTTGCTGCCGGTCCTGATGTACTTCCGTCCGGGCAGTTCGACCGGTTGCCTACTGGCGGCCGGGGTCGACGTCGACCGGCTCGGCACGTGGGGCGGGACGCTCCGAACGACGGGGCAGGCCCTCGCCTACCTGCCGTGTATCGCCCTCGACGACCCGCCGCTGCCGTGGTGGCAGATCCTGCTCGGACCGGCCGCCGTGCTGGTGCTCGCGGCGGCCGTCGCGTCCGTGCTGCCGCGCTGGAAGCAGAGGCCCGGGCTCTGTGTTGAGCTGGCCGGGGTCGACCGCACCGGCGCGGTGGGCACGCGGGTCCGGGAGCTGGCGGCCGACCGGGTCGACCGGGTGCCGGCCCTGTTCGTGGCCCCCGCCGCGCTCACCCGGGGCGGCGCGGTGTTCGGCAGCAACCGCCGTCCCCGGCTGCGGCTGAACGGCGCCCTGGTCGCCTGCCGCGACACCGACCCGGACACCTTCGACGCCGTCGTGCTGCACGAGCTCGCCCATGTCGCCAACCGAGACCTGACGGTCACCTACGCCACTGTCGCGCTGTGGCGCTCCTTCCTCGTCCTGGTGCTGTGCCCGTACGTGCTGGTGACGCTCTGGGTGAGCGTCCGGCTGGTGGCGGCGGGCGCCCCGCTGTTCACCGCGATGAACTCGCGTCAGCTGGTCCTGCCGGTGCTGACCGTACTGGTGATCTCCGTCGTCCGCGCGGACGTGCTGCGCAGCCGCGAGCTGCACGCCGATCTCACGGCGCGCCGGTGGGGCGCGCCGCTGGAGCATGTGTGGGCCACCATGCCCGTGCGGGAGAGCCTGCGCGGGGTGCGGAGGTGGGCGGACGCCGCGATGGAGACGGTGCGGATCCATCCGCGTTGGGAGGTCCGCCGCGACGCGCTCGCGGACCCGGCTCCGCTGTTCGAGGTCAGGGCGCTGCTGATGTTCCTGATCGGCATGATCGCCTCCCTGACGAACTACCACCTGATGTGGCACTTCGTGCCGCACATGGCGATGATGAACGGCTGGCTCTACCAGGCCGTCGGGGCCCTCCCGGCGGCGGTGGTGTCGACGTCCACGGCGCTGCTGCTGTGGCGGGCGGTGGTCCGGGCCACCGTGCTCGGCCTGCGCTGCCCTACCGGTGTGCGAGGCGGGCTCTGGCTGGGTGCGGGGATGGCCGCCGGATCGGTGCTCAACGGGCAGTCCACCGGAGGGCTGTGGCTGCCGGTCGGCTGGTGGGCGCTGGGCCTGGTGGTGGCCGCCGCCGTCGGCTTCACCTGCTGGACCGCCCAGTGCGCCCGGCTGGCGGCCACTGTCCGGCCGGGGCGGTCACTGCGCTTCCCGCTGGCGCTGGGTTTGGTGGCGGGGTGGCTGGTGCTGTCGGCCTGGCTCACCTGGTGGGACTACTACGGTGCGTCCTTCGCTCACGGCTCCTGGTTCGACCGCGGGGGCGCCCAGCAGGCCGTCGTCCGCTGGTTCCCTGGCACCGGGACGGTCCGCCCGGACACCACCGCCCTGATGGCACAGGTGCTCCCGGTGTTGCGCGACGTGGTCCGGGTGCCGCTGGTCCCGCTCGCCGCCGTCGCAGCGTGGGCTGTCCCGCTCGCCCTGTGGGCGGCCGGCAGGCCGGGGGCAGCCCCGGACGCCGCGCCCGGCCCGCGCCCGCCGTCCCCGCGCCCGCCGTCCCTGCGCCGCGCCCTGGGCGCCGCGCTCGGTGGTGGGGCGCTCGCCGTCCTCGGCGTCGGCGCCGTCCACCTCTGGCTGCACCACCTCCACGTGGGCGCGGACCGGCGCGGCGGCCTGTACGCCTTCAGCTACGCGATCTGGTGCCTGGCGGCGATCGTTCTCGGCGCGGCCGCCGCCGCCGTGGTCGCGGCCCGCGCACCGACCTTCCGGCTGCCCGCGGCCCTGGTCGCCTCCGGCACTGCCACCCTGCTCGGCCTCGGCTGCACAGTGCTGCTGATGTCCACCGACGGGTGCCTGGGACCGCTCGCCGTCCTGAACGGCGGCTGCGGCTGGCGGCCCGCCTGGCGGCAGCTGCAGGGCGGCCTGACGTTCCATCTGGTCATTCACACGGCGCTGCTGCTGGCCCCGGTCACCGCCCTGCTGGTCACCGCCCTCGCCGCGCTCGGCCGCCGGGTGACCCGCCGGGTGACCCGCAGGGGGACACCGCGCCGCGTCGGCTCCGACCCGGTCGTCGACCTCCGGTCCGGCCGGCGGCCCGGCGTCCTGGCCACGATCGGCCCCGGCACCAGCGCCGTGGCACGCGCCACCGCGACCGTACACGTCGTCG
>NZ_JBHWIR010000255.1:0-7904 GCF_042731835.1 Kitasatospora sp. NPDC059817
GCCGGCAGCGACGTGAACCCGCCCCCCCCCCGCCCGGCCCTCGCCTCCGCCCGGCGTGCCGCCGGGGTCGAACCCGGCGGCACGCTGCTCGTGCACTCCTCGCTGCGCTCCCTCGGCTGGGTCTCCGGCGGGCCGGTCACCGTCGTCCAGGCCCTGCTCGACGCCCTCGGACCGACCGGCACCCTCGCCGTCCCCACCCACACCGGGGACAACTCCGACCCCGCCGGCTGGTCCAACCCGCCGGTCCCGGAGGCCTGGTGGCCCGACATCCGAGCGTCCTGGCCCGCGTACGACCCGCACGTGAGCCCCACCCTGGGGATGGGCGCCATCCCCGAGGCCGTCCGGATCTGGCCCGGCGCCCGGCGCAGCGCCCACCCGCAGACCTCCTTCGCCGCCCTCGGCCCGGGCGCCGCCGAGACCACCGACGGACACGCCCTCGACTGCCTGCTCGGCGAGTCCAGCCCGCTCGCCCGGCTGGAGGACCGCGACGCCCAGGTCCTGCTGCTGGGCGCCGACTTCGGCTCCTGCACCTGCTTCCACCTCGCCGAGTACCGCGTCCCGGGCCCGAGCGAGGACGTCTCCTTCGCCACCCTCACCCCCGAGGGCCGGCAATGGCTCACCGTCCGCGACCGGGCCATCAGCGCCGACGACTTCGCCGAACTCGGCACCGCCTTCGAGGCCGACCACCCGAAGGCCGTCCGCCACGCCACGGTCGGCGCCGCCACCACCCGCCTCTTCCGCCTCCGCGACGCCGTCGCCTACGCACAGCACTGGCTGCCCGAGCACCGGGCGTAGGACAGGACGTGTCCGACGTCAGGTCCGGGGCGTCTTCTCCCCGTGGACGGCGGTGTACTCGGCCGCCAGCCACGGCCCGAGGTCCTCGGTGAGCACCTTGAGGACGGTCGGGTCCGCTGTCGGCGTACGGGCCACGGTCGCCGCCAGACGCATCTGCTCGGCGCGCTCCGGGTAGTAGCGGGCGAACGCCCCGGCGGACTCGGTGAGATCGCTGGTCCAGCCACCCCACCGCGGCATCACCAGGGTGAAGCCCGTCCGCACGATCCGGCGGGCGACCGCGCGACTGAGCGCCCGGCGCTCGGCGGGCGTACCGGCCGAGCCCGCCCGCTCGCGCCAGCGCGGGAGGGCCAGGGCGAGATCGCCGTTGGTCTCGCGGGCGAGCGTGGAGGTGGGGCGGTAGCGCGGCAGTCCGGCGGCGAGGTCGTCACCGAGCAAAGGCGTGCACAGGCAGGCCACGAACCAGCCCAGATCGTGACGTTCGAGCTCGCTCAGCAGCGTGTCCGCGCTGAACAGGAGGATTCCGACACCGTTGACCTGCGGGAAGGAAGCATCGAGCCGGGATTCGAGCGCATCGGCGTCAGCCCGGTCGGCGGCGGAGGGCTCCTGCCTCAGGGCGAGCAGGAGATCGAGATCGGAGACCTCGGGGATCGCGGTGCCGCGCGGGATGCTGCCGTAGAGGTAGGCGCTGTGCAGCCGGGGGAGGTCGAAGACCTCGGCGATCAGCGTCCGGGCGGCGGCGACCACGGGTGCGAACGCCTCGGGCACCCGGCCCAACGAGCCCTCCCGTGCGATGAAGCCGTCGTCGTCCAGTCCCGCGGTAGTCATGGGCGTACTCTGCCGGTTCGCGCACCCCCGAGCGAGCCGATTTCGGACGCCGGGCGTGGCCGATCGTCAACTCCCCGGCGATTCCCGGGCATCATTCCAGGCACGGACGCGCGGGGAACGGCGTTGAACCCGGGAAGCACCTCGCGCCACCGTCGCCGCACTCCGACGAGCACGCTCCCCGGAACGACGAGCCGCAGGACGGGGAGCAGGGCCGCGCGCGGGCCCACGGAGGGGCGGCGCCCGTATGCGGCCTGCCCTCCGGAGGATGATCCCCATGCAGCCCGACCCTCAGCCCACCCCTCAGCCCGCCCCGCAGCCCACCTCGAAGCCCGACCCGCAGGCCTCCCCGCAGGCCGCCAAGATCGGCCTCGGTCTTCCCCTCCAGGACCCCGTCCTGCTGTTCGAGTGGGCCCGGCGGGCCGACGCCGGCCCGTTCAGCACGCTCGGCCTGGCGGACCGGGTGGTGTTCGACAACCCCGAACCGCTGGTGACGCTGGCCGCCCTGGCCGGCGCCACGTCCCGCGTCCGCCTGCAGACCGAGGTGCTGCTCGCGCCGCACCACGTCCCCGCGCTGCTCGCCAAGCAGACCGCCACCCTGGACCTGCTCTCCGGCGGGCGGTTCACGCTCGGCCTCGGCGTCGGCGGCCGGGAGGACGACTTCCTGGCCGCCGGCATCGACCCGCGCCGCCGGGGCCGGCTCCTGGACGAGCGGATGGCGGTGCTGCGCCGCCTCTGGGCCGGTGAGCCGTTCGGCGAGGGGGTCGGCCCGGTCGGGCCCGCGCCTGCGACGCCCGGCGGCCCCGAGGTGCTGTTCGGCGGCTTCGCCCCGGCCGCGCTGGACCGGGTCGGCCGGTTCGGGGACGGCTTCCTCGGCGCGGGAGTGCCGCCGGAGGCGATGGCCGGGCTGTTCCAGGACGTCGAGAGGTCCTGGCAGCGGCACGGCCGGGACGGCCGGCCCCGGCTGGTCGCCCAGGCGAACGCCGTCCTCGGCCCGGCGGAGACGGTCGAGCAGGCCCGGCGCAACATCCGCGCGTACTACGAGTCCAGCGGCCGCGCCGACCGGATGGAGGAGGGCCTGCTCACCACGCCGGAGGCGATCCGGGCCGCCGTGGCCGGCTTCACGGCCATCGGCGCGGACGAGGTGATGCTGTACTGCTGGTCCCCCGAGGTGGACCAGGTGGACCGCTTCGCCGAACTGCTGTTCCGGTAGCGGTCGGTCGCAGAGGCGGGGATCAGTTCGGGATGCTGGAGATCAGTGCGGGATGCTGGAGATCAGTGCGGGATGCCGGGGATCAGTGCGGGATGCCCGCGATCAGCTCCTGTGCGCCCTGCCGCTTGAGCGCCAGCGCCGTGGAGGTGCCGAGGTCCTCGGGGCTGAGCGCGCCGGCCCACTCGTGGGCGTCCAGCACCTGCTTGCCGTCCGGGCTGAAGACCCGGCCGCGCATCGAGAGCCGGCCGTCCGGTTCGGCCCTGGCGTAGCCGGCGATCGGGCTGTTGCAGTGGCCCTGGAGGACGTGCAGGAACATCCGCTCGGCCGCCGCCTCGCGCCAGGTGTCGCGGTGGCCGAGCGCGGCGACCGCGTCGACGGTGACGACGTCGTCCTCGCGGCACTGCAGGACGAGGATGCCGGCGCCGATCGGCGGGCACATCGCGTCGAGGTCCAGGATCTCGGTGATCCGCGCCTGCTCGCCGATCCGCTCCAGCCCGGAGGCGGCGAGCAGCAGCGCGTCGGCCTCCCCGGCGGCCAGCTTGGCCAGCCGGCTGTTGGCGTTGCCGCGGATCGGCACGCACACCAGGTGCGGGTGGGAGGCGGCGAGTTGGGCGACCCGGCGGACGGAGGAGGTGCCGATCCGGGTGCCGGGCGGCAGTTCGGCGAGGGTCAGGCCGCCGGGGTGGACGAGGGCGTCGCGGATGTCGTCGCGGCGCAGGTAGGCGGCGAAGACGGTGCCGGCGGGCAGCGGGCGGTCGGCGGGCACGTCCTTGAGGCAGTGCACGGCGACGTCGGCCTCCCCGGCGAGCAGCGCGGCGTCGACCTCCTTGGTGAACGCGCCCTTCCCGCCGAGCCGGGCGAGGTCACCCATCCAGCGGTCGCCGGAGGTGGTGACCGGCACCACCTCGGTGCGCAGGCCCGGGTGCAGGGCGGCGAGTTCGGCGCGGACCCGCTCGACCTGGGCGAGCGCCATGGGCGAGGAGCGGGAGACGATGCGGATCAGCTCAGCGGTGGCCATGGCGCGATGATAGGCGCTCGAACGCCGGTCTCTGACCCGGCGTCAGCCATGCGGCGGAAGGCCCGCCGGACGGCACCCGGACGGCCGGGCGGCGAACCGTCCGACCATCCGTGTGCCGCCCGCGCGCCGCCCCCCGCTCACTCGTTGTGCAGCACCTCGGCGATCGGCAGCCGGGCCGCCGAGCGGGCCGGGACGAGGGCGCCGAGGACGGCGATCGCGACACCCGCCAGCGCGAGCCCGGCGAGCAGCGGGGCGCCCCAGACGTCGATCATGTGCTCCGGGAAGGCCAGGATCCGGACGTTCTCGGCGATCAGCCGGTGCACCACGATCCCGACCGGGATGCCGATGACGCCGCTGAGCGCGCCCTGCCAGGCCACCGAGGTGACCGTCATCGCGACGACCTGACGGGGCGTCATGCCGATGGACTTCAGCATGCCGATGTCCCGGCGGCGCTCGCGGATGGTGAGCAGCAGGGTGTTGAAGACGCCCAGCGAGGCGACCACCGACAGCAGGACGGTGAAGGTCGTGCTGAAGGTCTGGATAGCGACGACGGGCCCCGCCGAACTCTCGACGACCACCGAGGGCGTCAGGCTCGGGTCGGCGGCCCCGACCGCCTTCTGGTACGCGGCGGCGTCGGCGCCGTCGGCGAGCCGCACGTCGTACTCGACCGTGTGCGGGTCGGGGGTGAGCGCAGCCCGGGTGGCGTCGTTGGAGGTGATCGCGTTCGCGTTGCCCTGGATCTCCTCGCCGACGATGGTGACGGCCCGCTGTCGGCCCTCCAGGGTCAGGGTGATCCGGTCGCCGAGCCTGAGCCCGCGCTGGTCGAGGAAGGCCGGCCCGGCCTGGACCTCGTCCGGCCCGGTCGCCGGGCGGCCCTTGACCACCCGCAGCCACCTGGTGCCGGCGATGTCGTCGCCGCCGTAGAAGTCCATGAAGACGGGCTGGGTGTGGCCGACCACGCCCACTCGGACCAGCCCCCGGGTGACGACCTGCGCGGCCCCGGGGGTGGCGCGCAGCATCGCCTCGGTCTGGGCCGGGGTCAGCTGCGGCTCGACCGTGTTGCCCTGGAAGTGGCCGGTCTGCACGTTGACGTGGATCTTGTCGTCGACCGGGGCCATGCTCCTGGCCAGGGTGCTGCTCAGGCCGGTGGTGACCGTCACGGTGACCACGCCGAGCACGATCGCCGCCATGGTCAGCGCCGTCCGGCCCGGGCGGGCGAAGGGCTGGCCGAGGCCGAGGCTGACGGCGCGCGGCAGCCGGGTGCCGCTCAGCCGGCGCTGGACCTTCAGCCCGCGCCCGGTGCGCGGGGCGCTGCCGGCCGAGATCGCCTGGGCGGCGGAGAGCCGGTGGGCGCGCGAGGCCGGGACGAACGCGGCGGCGACGACCAGCAGCGGGACGCCGACCAGGGTGGCGGCGGGCAGCCAGCCGGCCGGCTCGATCACGGCGGTGCCGGTCGAGATGCCGCTGAAGGCGGTCTCCAGGATCGGGTACGCCCCCGCCCAGCCGGCCGCCGTCCCGAGGACCGTGCCGACGACCGCGGGCACCGAGACCATGGTCAGGTAGACCGTGACCACCTGGCGCGGGGTGAAGCCGATCGACTTCAGCACGCCGATGTGCCGGTAGCCGGAGACCACCGCGCCGCTCACCACGTTGCCGACGATCAGTGCCGCGACGACCAGCCCGAGCACGCCGAAGACCGTCATCAGCGGCAGGTAGGCGTCGGCACCGGCGGAGAAGGCCTGCTTGAGCACCAGGTACGACTGCGCGCTGGCGAGCGCGCCCTCGGGCAGGCCCTCGGTGGCCGTGCCGAGGGAGGCGGTCAGCTGCTGCTCGGTGTCCGCGTCGGCGAAGCGGTAGAGCATCTGACGGCTGGTGGGGTGCAGGGCGGCCGCCTGCTCGGGGACGACCCAGCCGCCGGCGGACTGGCTCATGCTGCCGGCGAAGCCGACGATGGTGAGCTTCAGCCCGGTGGCGGTGGTGAGCGACGTGCCGAGGAGCGTCGTCGCGGCGCCACCGCCCGGTTGCTGGATGACCACCTCGCCGGGCGCCGTGGCCCAGCGGCCGCCCAGCAGCTGCACCCGGTCCACCGGCCCGGCCGGGTCGGCCCGGCCGACCAGGGTCAGCGGGCCCGGCGGGCGGCCGACCCAGTCGGTGGGGATCTCCACCACGGCCTGGTCGAACGGCCCGGCGGCCGCCTCGACGCCCGGCCGGTGGGCGGTGGCGGCCAGCTGCTCCGCCGAGGCCCTGGCCGGGTCGAAGGCCGCGACGACGTGGGCGCCGCGCTCGGCGGCGAAGGCGTCGTCGAAGGGCGCCCGGGCGGCGCTGATCACGGCGAGGGCGAGCAGCACGGTCGTGGTGGAGCAGAAGACGACCAGGCCGATCACGAAGGTCTGCACCCGGCGGCGCTTCACGGCCGCCCGGGAGGCCCGCCACACGGCGCCGGTCATGCGGACGCCTCCAGGGCCCGCTCGCGCGCCACCTTTCCGTCCGCGACCTCGACCAGGCGGCTGGCGCAGCGGGTGGCCAGGTTGGGGTCGTGGGTGACGATCAGCAGGGTCTGGCCGATCTGGTTGAGGTCGATCAGCAGGTCCATCACCTGCTCGCCGGAGCGGCTGTCCAGCGCGCCGGTCGGCTCGTCCGCGAGCAGCAGCGCCGGGCGGTTCATCAGGGCCCGGGCCACCGCGACCCGCTGGCGCTCGCCGCCGCTGAGCGCGGCCGGGTAGGTGTCCTTGCGGTGCGCGACGCCGAGTTCGTCCAGCAGTTCCAGGGCGCGGCGGCGCGCCTGGCGGGCCGTGGTGCCGGTCAGCTGGGCGGCCAGGGCGACGTTGTCGAGGGCGGGCAGGTCGTCGATCAGGTTGAAGAACTGGAAGATCATGCCGATGTGGCGGCGGCGGAACAGGGCCAGCCCGGTCTCGTTCAGCCGCCCGAGGTCCTGGCCGTGCACCCGGACGGTGCCGGAGGTCGGCCGGTCCAGCCCGGCGACCATGTTCAGCAGGGTGGACTTGCCGCACCCGGAGGGGCCCATCACGGCGACCGCCTCGCCCGCCCGGATCCGCAGGTCGACGCCGTCGAGCGCCTTGGCGTCGCCGAACTCCTTGTGGACCCCGGACAGCTCGACGACGGCCTGTGCGTCGTCCGGCGGGGTGGTCCCGTCGTGGTCGTTCGGCGGGGTGGTCCCGTCGTGGTCGTTGCTCATGGTGGACGACGGTAGGCGCGGGCCCCCGGGCCCGGCGTCCCACCCGGGGTGTAGCCGGGGCGGCCGTAGTACCCGGGATGTACGCGGGCGGCACCCCCGGATGATGTCGATCATCGCGTGGGCTGGGAAACTGGCGGTGTGTGGGGAACGGGGACGAACTGGGCCGCCGTAGCGGTGGCGAGTGCGACGGTGGCGGGTACGGCGGTCGCGGCGGCCGGCTGGCTGGGCGTCGCGCTCGCCCGGGCGCGGCGGCTGCACCGGGCGGCCATCGGCGAGCGCGGCTGGCTGCTGGAACGGGAGCGGGAGAGCGCCGCCCGTACCGCCGTGGACGCCGAACGGGCGCGCATCGCGGCCGAGTTGCACGACATCGTCAGCCACAACGTGAGTCTGATGGTGGTCCAGGCCGGGGCCGCGCGCGAGGTGATCGCCACCATGCCCGCGGAGGCGGCGGCGGCGATGGGCGCCGTCGAGGCCGCCGGGCGCGACGCGATGACCGAGCTGCGGCACCTGCTCGGGCTGCTCGCCCCCGCCGCCGACGGCACCGAGGAGGAGGCGGCGGACGGTTTCGCGCCGCAGCCCAGCCTGAGCCGGCTCGGGCCGCTGATCGACCGGTTCGCCTTCGCCGGGCTGCCGGTGGAGGTGCGGATCTCGGGCGAGCCGAGACCGCTGCCCGGCGGCGTCGACGTGACGGCGTACCGGATCATCCAGGAGGCGCTGACCAACGCGCTCAAACACGGGGACGGGGTGACGGCCGAGGTGACGGTGCGCTACGCGGACCACTACCTGCGGGTGGAAGTGCTCAACAGCGGGCCGAGCGTGCTGGCGGGCGCCCACGCCGCGCCCGCGCAACCCGCCGACGC
>NZ_JBHWIR010000256.1:0-3019 GCF_042731835.1 Kitasatospora sp. NPDC059817
CGCTCCAGCTGGTCGCCGCGGTACGACTTGGTGGCGGGGCGCGGCCGGGCTGCTGGCAGCTGCAGCTGCTCGGGCAGCCCGGCCAGCGCCTCCTTCCAATAGGCGACCTGGCGGCCGAACACGCTGTCGGCGTCGTGCTCGTCGCCCAGGATCTCGTGCTGCCACAGGGTGTAGTCGCCGTACGTCACCGGCAGCGGCGGCCAGGCCGGCGCCCCGCCGCCCCGCCGGGCGGTGTAAGCGGTGGCCAGGTCACGGGCCAGCGGGCCCATGGACCAGCCGTCCCCGACGATGTGGTGCATCACCAGCAGCAGCACGTGCTCGTCCGCCGAGAGTTCGAACAGCTCAGCCCGCAGCGGCACTTCCGCGGTCAGGTCGAAACCACGCACCGCCGCCTCGCGCAGCAGCCCCGGCAGCTCCGCCTCGCCGGTCGCGCGTACGCTCAGCGGGACGGCGACCTCGGTGCTGTCCAGCACCCGCTGGTACGGCACTCCGGCGGTGTGCGGGAAGACCGTGCGCAGGGTCTCGTGCCGGGCCACCACGTCCGCGAGCGCGGCGCTCAGCGCGGCCCGGTCGAGATCTCCGGACAGCCGCAGGGCCAGCGGCATGTGATAGGTGGCGCTCGGTGCCCCGAACTGCTGGAGGAACCAGAGCCGGCGCTGGGCGAACGACAGCGGCATCGGTTCGCGGCGCGGCCGGGGCACCAGGGCCTGCCGAGCGGTGCCGGCGCCGTGCAGCCCGGCCGCCAGCCCGGCCGGTGTCGGCGTCCGGAACAGGCTTCGCAGCTCCAGCTCGACCCCGAGGGTCGCCCGGATCCGCGAGACCAACCGGGTGGCGAGCAGCGAGTGCCCGCCCAGCGCGAAGAAGTCCTCGTCGACCCCGACCCGGGCGAGGCCCAGCACCTCGGCGAACAGCTCGCACAGGATCTGCTCCTGTGGTGTGCGCGGCGCCCGGCCCGTCTCCCTGGTCGTGGCCTCGGGCGCGGGCAGCGCCGCCCGGTCCAGCTTCCCGTTCGGTGTCAGCGGCAACGCCTCCAGCAGCACGAACGCCGACGGCACCAGGTAGTCCGGCACCCGGTCGCGCAGGTGCGCCGTCAGCGCCGCCGCGGTCGCCCCGCTCCCGGCCAGGGGGACGACGTACGCGACGATCCGGTCCTCGCGGGCGAGCACCGCGACCTGGGCGACGCCCGGGTGCGCGGTCAGCTCGGCCTCGATCTCGCCGAGCTCGACCCGGAAGCCGCGCACCTTCACCTGGTGGTCCGCCCGGCCGGCGAACTCCAGCTCCCCGTCGGCCCGCCAGCGCACCAGGTCCCCGGTACGGTACATCCGGTTGCCCACCTCGAACGGGCAGGCGACGAACCGACCCGCCGTCAGAGACGGCCGGTTCAGGTAGCCGCGCGCCAGCCCGGCCCCGGCGAGGTACAGCTCACCCAGCACGCCCGGGGCGACCGGCCGCAGCGCCGCATCCAGCACGTACACCTGGCAGTTGGCGATCGGGCGGCCGATCGGCACCGGCGACGGGCAGTCGGCGGGGTCGGCCGGCAGCAGGTAGGCGGTGATCACGTGGGTTTCGGCCGGGCCGTAGTGGTTGTGCAGCACCCGGCCGAGCCCGCGGGCCTGGAAGCGGCGCACCGCACCGCTCAGGCGCATCGCCTCGCCGGCCTGCGCGATCAGCCGCAGGCCCGGCAGCTCCAGCCCGGCTTCCTCCGCGGCCTCGGCGAGCGCCTCGATCACCAGGTTGGGTGCGAACAGCTCCTCGACTTCGTGCCGGTCCAGCCAGTGGGCGAACTGCTCGGCGCTGCGGCGCTGTTCCTCCGTCGGCACCACCAGGGTCTTGCCGTACAGCAGCGCGGAGAGCATCTCCTGCACCGAGACGTCGAAGCTGATCGCGGTGAACTGCGCGGTGCGCGTGCCGGGTTCACCGCCGACGGCCTCATGGTGCCACTCCAGCAGGTTCAGCAGCCCGGCGGCGGGCATCACCACGGCCTTGGGCCGGCCGGTGGAGCCGGAGGTGTAGATGACGTAGGCCGGGTGCCGTGCGTCCACGGTGACGACGGGGTCGGTCTCCGGGTGGTCCCCGGCGGGTGTGACGTCCGCGAGGTCGTCGAGCACCACGGCCGCGCGCGCATCCTCCAGCATGTACGCGATGCGGGCCGCCGGGTAGTCCGGGTCGACCGGCAGGTACGCCGCGCCCGTCTTGAGCACCGCGAGGACGGCGACCACCAGCTCGGCCGAGCGCGGGAGCCGCAGGGCGACGACCTGCTCCGGGCCCACGCCGCGCGCGATCAGCGCGTGGGCCAGGCGGTTGGCCCGGCGGTTCAGCTCGCCGTAGGTCAGCGCGGTGTCCTCGAACACCACCGCCTCGGCCGCCGGGGTCGCCCGGACCTGCGCCTCGAACAGCGCGGGCAGGCTCTCGACGGGAGCGGGGCAGGCGGTGCCGTTGCGGACGACCAGCAGCTCGTGCCGCTCCTCGGCGGTGAGGACATCGATCCGGCTCAGCGGCCGGTCCGGCTCGGCGACCACCGCCGCCAGCAGCCGCAGCCACCGGGCGACCAGTACCTCCACCGTGGCGTGGTCGAACAGGTCGGTGCTGTACTCGACCCGCCCGACGATGCCCTCGGCGGGCCCGCCGGTGCCGCCGCGCTCCAGCAGGTGGATGCCGAGGTCGAACATCGCCGTCGGCGTCCGCACCAGCACGATCTCGGTGGCCAGGCCGCTCAGCGCGAACTCGGTGCGGGGCACGTTCTGCAGCGCGAGCAGCACCTGGAACAGCGGCTGCCGGGCGAGCGACCGGGACGGGTTGAGGGCTTCGACGACGTGCTCGAACGGCAGGTCCTGGTGCGCGTACGCGCCGAGCGCGCCCTCCCGGACCCGGACCAGCAGTTCGGCGAAGGACGGGTCGCCGCTGGTGTCCGTACGGAGCACCAGGGGGGTGTAGAATAAAACCCAGCGGTGGTCGCCCCGCGCGCCGGGGCGGCCGCCCGGCAAGCCGCGCCCCCCGCGGGTGGGGGCCCCCCCCCGCG
>NZ_JBHWIR010000256.1:3029-7838 GCF_042731835.1 Kitasatospora sp. NPDC059817
CGCTGTTCGGCTATTGCGGGGTCGCGCTGGGGGGCCTTACGGCCCTCATGGGTGTCCACCCAGCATCCGCGGCGGTCGTCCAGCGCCTCGTCGGTCCGGCCGGCGATCAGGCTGCCGACCGGGATGTCGGTGCCCGCGCCGAGCTTGTCCAGCAGCGATGCCAGGGCGGCCTGCAGCACCATGTACACGCTGGCGCCGTGCTCCCGGCCCAACCGGAGCAGCCCGGCGTGCAGTTCGGCGTCCAGTTCGATCGCGAGGTGGCCACCGGAGTAGGAGGGGGCCGCGGGGCGGTGGCGGTCGGCCGGGAGCGGGATCTGCTCCGGCAGGTCCGCCAGCGTCCGCTTCCAGTAGTCCGCCTGGCGGGAGAACAGGCTGTCCTGGTCGTCCGCGTCGCCGAGCAGCCGGTCCTGCCACAGGGTGTAGTCGGCGTACTGCACGGGCAGCGGCGCCCACTGCGGCTCCTCGCCCCGGCGGCGCGCTGCGTACGCGGTGGCCAGGTCGGCCGCCAGCGGGCCCAGCGACCAGCCGTCGCCGGCGATGTGGTGCATCACCAGGAGCAGCACGTGCTCGTCCGCCGAGAGTTCGAACAGCTCGGCGCGCAGCGGCGGTTCGGTGGCGAGGTCGAATCCGCGCGCCGCGGCCGCCGTCAGCAGTTCCGGCAGGGCCGGCTCGTCGGCCGGGGCGACCGACAGCCTCGGGCGCACCTCCCCGACGGGCAGCACCTGCTGGTGGGGCACACCGCCCTCGGCCGGGAAGACCGTGCGCAGGGTCTCGTGCCGGACGACGAGGTCGCCCAGCGCCGCCTCCAGGGCCGCCGGGTCCAACGGTCCCGAGAGCCGCCACGCGAGCGGCATGTTGTAGACGGAGTCGGCGCCCTCCAGTTGGCGCAGGAACCACAGCCTTCGCTGTGCGGACGACAGCGGCACGCGGTCGGGCCGCTCCGCCCGCTCCAGGGCCAGCCGGGCCCGGTCCGCCCCGCCCAGCCCGGCGGCCAGCCCGGCCACGGTCGGGCTGCGGAACAGGGCCTGTAGCGGCAGCTCCACGCCCAGCGTCGCACGGACCCGGGCCACCAACCGGGTGGCCAGCAGGGAGTGCCCGCCGAGGTCGAAGAAGTCGTCGTCGACGCCGACCCCGGGCAGGCCCAGCACCTCGGCGAACAGTCCGGCCAGCACCTGTTCCTGAGGAGTGTGCGCTGCCCGGCCGGCCTGCGTCGCGGTGGACTCGGGCTCGGGCAGGGCGCGCCGGTCCACCTTGCCGCTGGCGTTCAACGGCAGGGCGTCGAGGGAGACGAACGCGGCGGGCACCATGTAGTCCGGCAGGCGCTCGCGCAGGTGCGCCCGCAGGTCCTCCGGCCGAGGCGCCGCCCCGGTGGCGGGAACCAGGTAGGCGACCAGGCGGGTGTCCCGCGCCCGGTCCTGCCGGACGATCACGGCGGCCCGCGCGACCTGCGGGTGTTCCGCCAGTGCGGTCTCGATCTCGCCGAGTTCGATCCGGAAGCCGCGCACCTTGACCTGGTCGTCGGTACGGCCGAGGAACTCCAGGTTCCCCTCCGGGTTCCACCGCACCAGGTCACCGGTGCGGTACATCCGCCCTCCTTGCCCGCCTTCGGGCTGGGGGCACCTCCCAGCCGCCAGGCTGGGAGCGAGGGGCCCAGATCCACTCGGACCGAACGGGTCCGCCACGAACCGTCCCGCGGTCAGACCCGGCCGGTTCAGGTAACCACGCGCGAGGCCCGCACCGGCGAGGTACAGCTCACCCGGCACACCGGCGGGTACCGGCTGCAACGCGGCGTCGAGCACGTGCAGCCGGGCGCCCCCGAGCGGCCGCCCGATCACCGGGCGCGCGCTCGACTCCACCGGCGCGTAGACCGAGTCCACCGTGCACTCGGCCGGCCCGTAGTAGTTCAGGGAGAACACCTCGCCGGCCGCCCGCAGCCGCTCCCACAGCTGCTCCGGAACGGCCTCACCACCCAACCCGACCATCGAGGGACGCCACCGCGGGTGGGTCAAGAGGCCGTGATCGACAAGGACTTGCAGGTAGGACGGGGTTCCGCCGACAGTGTCCAGCCCGGCCCGCACGGCGTACTCGAGGTAGGCGTCCGGGTCGGTCCAGGTCGCCTCGTCCAGGACGTGCAGCTCGTGCCCGGCGAACAGGGCGAACAGTTGGTCGCAGGAGGCGTCGAACGACACGGACGTGGTCAGCCCGATCCGCATGCGCTCCTTGATCCGGAAGACCAGCGAGCGCTGGTCGGCGAACAGGTTGAACAGGCCTCCGTGCGTCACCACCACGCCCTTGGGCTTGCCGGTCGAACCGGAGGTGTAGATGACGTAGACCGGGTGGCCCGGGTCGACGGCCACCGCGGGGTCCGTCACCGGGCAGCCCGCGACCAGCTCGGCCGTCTCCAGGTCGTCGACCACCAGCCGACCGGCCGGACCGGCCGGCAGCCGATCCCGGGTACGGGTGTCGGTCACCACCATGACCGGCCGGGCGTCGTCGAGCATGTGCCCGATCCGCGCGGCCGGGTACTCCGGATCGACCGGGAGGTACGCCGCGCCCGTCTTCAGCACCGCGAGGATCGCCACCACCAGCTCGGCCGACCTCGGCAGCGCCACCGCCACCAACCGCTCCGGCCCCGCACCCCGCGCGATCAGCGCATGCGCCAACCGGTTCGCCCGCGCGTCCAACTCCGCGTACGTCAGCGACACTTCCGGCCCGACAACCGCGAGGGCGTCCGGAGTCGCCCGGACCTGCTCCCGGAACAACTCCGGCAGGCTCTCGGTGAAGGCCTGGGCCGCCGGGCCGGTGCCCAGCGCCGTCAGCTCGGCGTGCTCCTCGGCGCTGAGCAGGCCGATCCGGCTGAGCCGCCGCCGCGGGTCGGCGACCGCGGCGCGGAGCAGCCGCTCCCACCTCCCGATCATCGTCTCGACGGTGGCCGGGTCGTAGAGGTCACTGGTGTACTCGACGAATACGTCGATCCCCTCCGGGGTGGGGGCACCTCCCGAGCCGCCAGGCCCAGGGGGACCGTCCTGCCCGTGCCGCTCCGACATGGTGAAGATCAGGTCGAGCTTGGCGGTGGTCGACGTCGACGGCACGTCCTCGACGCGCAGCCCGGGAGGCGCGAAGTCGGCCCGAGGAGCGTTCTGCAGCACCAGCATGACCTGGAACAACGGGTGGTGCGACAGCGACCGGGACGGGTTCAGGACCTCGACCAGGTACTCGAACGGCAGGTCCTGGTGGGCGTACCCGGCCAGCGCGGTGTCCCGGACCCGGCCCAGCAGCTCGGCGAAGGTCGGATCGCCCGAGGTGTCGGTACGGAACACCAGGGTGTTGACGAAGTAGCCGACCAGCTCGTCCTGCGCCTGGTCGGTCCGGCCCGCGACCGGGCTGCCCACCGGGATGTCGTCGCCGGCGCCGAGCTTGCTCAGCAACGCGGCAAGTCCTGCCTGGAGCACCATGAACAGACTGGTCCCGTGCTCACGGGCGAGCTCGCGCAGACCGCGGTGCAGCTCGGCGTCCAGCCCGGCACGCACGGAGCCGCCCCGGTGGGAGGCGACCGCCGGGCGGGGCCGGTCGGTGGGCAGCTGGAGCTGCTCCGGCAGCCCGGCCAACTGCCGGGTCCAGTAGGCCGCCTGGCCCGCGAACAGGCTGTCCCGGTCGGCGGCGTCGCCCAGCAGTTCGTGCTGCCACAGCGTGTAGTCGGCGTACTGCACGGGCAGCGGCGCCCACTGCGGCTCCTCGTCCCGGCAGCGCGCCGCGTAGGCGGCGGTCAGGTCCTGCGTGAGCGGGCCCAACGACCAGCCGTCACCCGCGATGTGGTGCATCACCAGCAGCAGTACGTGCTCGTCCGGCGCGATCTCGAACAGCCCGGCGCGCAGCGGCAGATCGACCGCCAGGTCGAACGGACGGGCCTTCGCGGTCGTCAGCGCGCCCGGCAGCCCGTCCTCGGTGGTCCGGCTCACGTCCAGCCGCGGGCGGCCGGCCACGACGTCCAGCACCTGCTGGTACGGCACGCCGTCCACGGCCGGGAAGACGGTGCGCAGGCTCTCGTGCCGGGCCGCCACGTCCGCGACCGCGGCCTCCAGGGCCCGCCGGTCCAGATCTCCGGACAGCCGCCAGACCAGGGAGATGTGGTAGTTGGCGCTGGCGCCCTCCAGCTGGTGCAGGAACCACAGCCGGCGTTGCGCGAACGACAGCGGGATCACGTGGGGGCGCTCGCGCCGTGCCAGGGCGGCCTGCGCCGGTCCGGCCGCCGCCAGGGTGGCGGCCAGGGCAGCCGGGGTCGGCGCCTCGAACAGGGTGCGCAGCGGCATCTCGACACCGAGGGTCGCGCGAATCCGGGCGGCCAGGCGGGTGGCGAGCAGGGAGTGTCCGCCGAGGTCGAAGAAGCCGTCCTCGACGCCGGCCGAGGTGACGCCCAGGACCTCGGCGAACAGCTCGCAGAGGACCTGCTCCTGCGGGGTGCGCGGCGCACGGCCGGCGGCCGCCGGGGCGAGGTCGGGGGCGGGCAGGGCCCGGTGGTCCAGCTTGCCGTTGGCGGTCAGCGGCAGCGCGTCCAGCAGGACGTACGCCGACGGCACCATGTGCTCCGGCAGCCGCTCGGTGAGGTGCTCACGCAGGTCAGCCGGGCGCGGTGCGGCACCGGCGGCCGGGACCAGGTAGGCGACCAGGCGGGTGTCGTCGGCACGGTCCTGCCGGGCGAGGACGGCGGCCTGGGCGACGCCGGGGTGCGCGGCCCCCCCCGCCACCATCTCGCCCGCCTCCAACCCGAAACCCCGCACCCTCAGCAGCTGGGGGGCCCCCCCGCCCAAG
>NZ_JBHWIR010000257.1:0-7731 GCF_042731835.1 Kitasatospora sp. NPDC059817
GGTCCGGGCCGGCGCCACCGCCCCGGGCGCGACCGGGGTCAGCGTCCCCGGCCGCCGCCGCGGGCGCCGCGCGGGCGGGTGAGCGTGAAGCGGTCGACGGGGACGAGGTCTCCGTACGGGCCGCTGACGGAGTAGTAGGTGACGTCGATGGTGGTCCGGCCGCCGCGCTCGCCCGGGTCGACCTCGAAGGCGGCGAAGCCGTACGGGTTGTCGGCGTCGCGGAAGGCGGACCAGGGGGCGTCCTCGATCACGTACTGCGGGGGCCGCTTGCCGGTGGCCGGGTCGACGGCGCCGACGCCGGTGATGACGCGGGCCTTGGCGGGCTCGAAGAAGAGGCCGTTGGAGGGGGCGGAGGTGCCGCCGCCGCCGATCACCATGTGAACGGTGCCCCGGGTGGTGTCGATGGTCCGGGTGTCGGTGGCGACCGGGATGGGGGTGCGGGTGTCGGTCTGCTGCTGGCCGCGGATCGGGTGCGAGCGCTCGTAGTGGTGCTCGTGGCCGCAGACCACCAGGTCGACGCCGTACTTGTCGAACAGCGGCACCCAGGTCTCGCGGATGCCGAGGTCGGCGCCGTTGAACTTGTCGGCGGTGGAGATGACGACCTGGTGCATGCAGACCACGATCCAGTCGATCTCGGGGTTCGCGTTGGCGGCGGCCAACTCCCGTTCCAGCCAGCGCTGTTGGGCGCCCCCGGAGTAGCCGTGGACGTAGGAGTCGCCGGCGTCCTGGTAGGCGACGTCGTCGTTGTTGAGGCTGATGACGCGGACCGCGCCGGCGGTGAACGCGTACCAGAGGCCGTGCAGTTCGTCGTCGGAGCCGGACGGGGGGAGGTCGAAGTAGGCCTGGTAGGCGCCGTAGCCGGTCGGGCCGTTGCCGCGCTCGTTCTCGTGGTTGCCGGCGGCGGGCATCCAGGGGCGGTGGCGGGCGGAGCGGCTGTTGTTCTCGAACCAGTCGGACCAGGTGCGGACCCGGTCGGTGGCGAGGTTGGCGTAGCAGAGGTCCCCGTTGACGAGGTGGAACAGCGGGGCGATCCGCTCGACTCCGGCGGTGGTGTCGCCGGCGGCGGGGCTGCCCAGGTTGTCGTTGGCGTATCCGTTCGCGGTCTTCTTGCCGAGGGTGGGGGTGCCCTGGTCGCCGAAGCTGGTGAAGGTGAAGGCGGCCCGGCCGCGCGGGGCGGTGCGGACGGTGCCGAGCTCCGGGGTGGCGCCGTCGTGGACGGCGGCGTACACGTAGTCCGTGTCGGGGTGCAGGCCGCTCAGCCGGGCGTGGTGGATCTGGACCTCGGTGCCGGACTTGGCGTCCCGGTAGGTGCTGGTGTCGGCCTGCACGCTGCGGCCCAAGCCGCCGTTCGAAGTGCCGTACCGGACACGGGGGTTGCCGACCGAGGCGGTGGTGTGCCAGGAGACCACGACCTCGCGCGAGGCGTCCGAGCCGAACTGGAGGTGCAGCCCGGCGACACGCGGGGCGCCGGAGCGGTCCGGCCGCTCCAGCAGCAGCGGGGCGGCGGCGGCGGGCGTGGCCGCGATGCCGGAGAGGGAGACGGCGCCGCCGAGACCGAGACCGGTGGCACCGGCCAGGATCCCGCGGCGGCTGACGGGGGGATGTCCACTGGAAGCGTTCATGGCCGCCAGCCTCACCGGGCGTCGGTGAACCGCGCCGGGCCCGTGACGTGAACTTCCCGTCCGCCGGGCCGCATTGGCGGCGGGCGGGGCCGGCGGTCCGGACGGGCGTGGCGGACTGCCTGCCGTGACGAGTACGGACGGTGTGACGAGTGCGAACGGTGAGTGCCCGCGGATCATCCGTACGCTGATCGCGGACGACCAGGAGGGCGTCCGGCGGATCCTGGCGGCGCAGCCGGACATCGAGGTGGTGGGGGAGGCCGCCGACGGGCTGGCCGCGCTGGAACTGGCGGCCGAACTGCGCCCGGACGTCGCGCTGGTGGACATCCGGATGCCGCGGATGGACGGACTGGAGCTGACCCGGCGGTTGGCCGGGCCGGGGGTGGCGGAGCCGGTGCGGGTGGTGGTGCTGACCACCTTCGACCTGGACGAGTACGTGTACCCGGCGCTGCGGCACGGTGCGTCCGGGTTCCTGCTGAAGCGCTCGGGGCCGGCGCTGCTCGTCGAGGCGGTGCGGGCGGCGGCGGACGGGGAGAGCCTGATCAGTCCGTCGGTCACGGTCCGGCTGCTGCGGCAGGTGACGGCGCCGCGCCGTCCGGAGCCCCGCTCGGCGCCGGTGGTGCCGTTGACCGAGCGGGAGGTGGAGATCGCCGGTCACGTGGCGGCGGGCCGGACGAACGCGGACATCGCCGCCGAACTGTTCATCTCGCCGGGCACGGTGAAGACGCACGTCGCGAGCGTCCAGCGCAAGCTCGGGGTGGCGAACCGGGTCGGCATCGCCGTCTACGCCTGGGAGATGGGCTACCCGGTGCCGCAGTGACGGGCGCCGCCGCGACGGACGCGTCCACGGAGCCGAGGGGGCGCTCCGTGGACGCGGGGAACCTACGAGGCGGGGGTGGCCTCCGGACATCGTGTCCTCCGGCCGGCAGTTCGATCGTCGACCGAGGTAGTACCAGTGGCAGACCCTGATCCGTCTCGATCTGTCACCACTGCCTCCTGCGGTCGAACTCCTTCAGCTGCCTCGCAGGTCCACTTCCCATCATGCGCTTCCCACGCCGTGTGCACCAGGGGTCAACCGCCTGAAATCGGATGGATTTCGCAAGTCGGGAGATTTCGGGCGGTGTTACGGCTTCGGCCAGCCGTCGACGAAGGAGAGCGTGCGGTGGTACGGCCCGTCGGGCCCGGTGCTGCGGTAGTCCTCGGTGCTGGTGCCGGTGCGGACGGTGGAGTCGCCGTCGTGGCGGCGGGCGGTGGGGCGCAGGGTGTGGTCGACGGTGGAGCGTTCGGTGACGTGGCCGCCGGTGGCCGCGGTGCTCTCGCGGTGGTAGCCGAGGTCCATGGCGGTCTGCTGGTCGGTGTTGCCGGCGGCGTCGTGGGTGACGCGGTAGGTGACGTCCAGCGGTTCGCCCTCGCGCACGGTGGTGGTGCGGTGCGGGCCGCCGCCCCAGGTGGCGGTGGTGCGGGTGAGGTCGGTGCGGTTGTGCAGGGTCACGTCGTTGCCGCTGTCGCGCAGCTGCTGGGCGGAGCGGAAGGCGAGGTCGTCGCGGACCTCGGTGGTGATCCGGCCGTGCGAGGTCTGGACCCAGCCGCGGGCGAGGTCGTGCCGGCCGGCGGTGACGGTCCAGTCGCCGCTGCCGCCGCCGTGGTCGGTGAGCCGGGTGTCGACGGCGGCCTCGGGGGCGACCCGGTGGTCGGTGAGCTGCCCGGTGGTGCGGGCGGCGCCGTGGTCGACGTCGGCGAAGAGGTTGATCTGGCCGGTCCAGGTGTCGTTGTTCTGCGCCTCGCTGGCGTTCACCGCGATGCCGACGGTGTGCGGGCGGCCGTCGAGCAGCAGTCCGACGTAGGGGGTGAGGTCGAGCCGGTAGGCGGGCAGGTCGAAGGCGAAGACGCCGGGGACGGGCCGCCAGAGCAGTGGGTCCCACCCGCCGGTGTAGATGACGGGGTAGGGCCAGACCGCGCCGGCCGTCCGCCCGTCGACGGTGAGCCGCAGTTCGCGGAACGGGCCCTTGCCGCAGGAGCCGAGGCCGGGGTTGGCGCTGACGAAGTCGTCGGGCGCGGAGGCGTAGGCGAACTCCTCGCAGGCGCCGCCGCCCCGGGTGTAGACCTCGGCGGTGAGGCGTTCGAGGTTCTGCGGGAAGGTGAGCTCGCGGGTGGCGGCGGGGGCGGCCTGGGTGAGCGCGAACGGCCCGGTGGTGAGCAGGCGGTCGGCGGCGTGGGCGGCGGGCCGGCGGTCGTTCGCGGTGTAGAAGGTGACACTGGCGCTGATGGTGAAGACGCCGGTGTAGGTGGCGTCGGTGACGTTGGCGAGGTCGAGGGAGAACGGCTGCGGTCCGGCGGCGAACAGCGGGGCGTAGCGGGTGAGATCGCGCTCCAGCTTCCATTCGATGCCGTCCTTGGACGGCTCGGGGGTGGAGGAGAGCAGCACCTGGACGCCGCCGACGCGGGCGCTGAAGATGCGGTCGAACTGCCGCCCGGCGACCTGCCCGTGGAGGTCCAGGACCACCGCCGACCAGGGCCCGGCGCAGTCGGCGGGCGGGGTGAGGGTGGTGGTGTACGGGGTGTCGGGCGGGTTGCCGTAGCCGTTGCGGAACTGCTGGTCGTGCATCACCTCGACGGTGCAGGAGCGGGTGTCGGGGCGGGTGAGCGGCCGGGTGGCGGTGACCGGGTCGTGGTAGTCGGTGCCGAAGTCGGCGTGGGCGGGGGCGGCGGCGGTGAGGGTGCCGGCGAGGGTCAGGGCGGCGGCGCCGAGGAGGCGGGCGGCGCGGCGAAGCAGCGGGCGGACGGCCAAGGCTGGTCCCCAGGGGTCGGGCGGCCGGCGGGCGCTGCCGCGGGCCGGGTGGGCGGTCCGGGCATCCTTTCGGCGGTGGCATGCCAGCGTCAAGGATTCGCCGGGGGTGCTTCGGGTACCCGGCGTGACCCGTCACGAGTGGCTGGGTCCTGTCCGGCCGATCCGGGCCCGGCGAGATCGGCCCGGCAAGGGCCTAGTCGACCTCCAGGGCCGCGGCCTCCTGCCGGATCAGGTCGCGCAGGGTGGCCAGCCGGGGCCGGCGGTCGTCCAGCCGCCACTGCATCTCCAGTGGCAGGGTGGCCCGGCCGTCCAGCCGGACGGTGGCCACGTCCTCGGTGAGGTGGCCGGTCATCGAGCCGGGCACCAGCGAGAACGCGCGGTTGCGGGCGAGCAGGTAGAGCCGGGAGCCGACGATCCGCGGCGGGCTGACCAGCACCGGCGGGTCGACGCCGTGGTCCGCGCACAGGCCGAGCACGTGGTCGTAGTAGCGCGGGTGCTGCTCGCGCGGCCACAGCAGCAGCGGCAGGTCGCGCAGTTCGCCGAGGCGCACGCTCGTCCGGCCAGCCAGCGGGTGGTCCCGGCCGAGGGCGACCCGTACCGGCTCGTCGGCGATCCGCTCCAGTCGGTAGCCGGCCACCTCGTCGAGGAAGCGGCCGAGGCCGATGTCGGCGAGTTCGGCGGCCAGTGCGGTGGAGACCTGGCCGGTGTCGACGGCGACCTCGGCGGTGGTGAGTGCGGGCAGCTCCTGTTCGGCGCGGCTGACCACGGCGGGCAGCAGCCGGTTCACCACGCTGGGGGAGGCCACGATCCGGGCCGTCCCCAGCCGGGACTCCTCGTGCAGCCGTACCCGGGCCAGCAGCGTCTGGGCCTGCCCGAGCAGCCGGGCGCTCTCGGCGGCCATCACCTCGCCGGCCTCGGTCAGCGCCACCGAGCGGCGGCTGCGGTCGAAGAGCTCGACACCGACGGTCCGCTCCAGCCGGGCGACCTCCTGGCTGACCGTCGGCTGGGAGATGTGCAGCCGTTCGGCGGCCCGTCCGAAGTGCAGTGTCTCGGCGACGGTGAGGAAGACCTCAAGTTGACGCAAGGTGAAGCCCATGGCCCAAGCCTAAGCCAACTCATAGGCCAGAGCCTATGGAAAGCCCCAGGACTCATTCTGGATTCCGATGCGAACCGTCCATACGCTGAGCGACACGTTGCCCCACCGCAGTGGCATCTCACAGAGAGATCCGACCATGACCGGACTGCCCCCCAGCACCCCCGAAGCCGCCGGCTCCGCGCCGGCCACCCGTTCCGCGCGGGCCATCCACGTCTCCGAGGAGGTCGCGCAGGCCGTGGCCGACGGCCGGCCCGTGGTCGCGCTGGAGTCGACCATCTTCACCCACGGCCTGCCGCGTCCCCGCAACCTGGCCGTCGCGCTGGAGGCCGAGCGGCAGCTGCGCGAGGCGGGCGTCGTCCCGGCGACCATCGGCGTGCACGCGGGCGTGCCCACGGTCGGTCTGAGCACCGAGCAGATCACCGAACTGTCCGCGACGGACGGCCTGGACAAGGTGAGCCTGCGCGACCTGCCGGTGGTCGCCGCGCTCGGCCGCCACGGCGGCACCACCGTCGCCGCCACCGCCTTCCTCGCCCACCGGGCGGGCATCCGGGTGTTCTCCACCGGCGGCCTCGGAGGCGTCCACTTCGGCGCCTCCGAGAGCTTCGACGAGTCGGCCGACATGACCACCCTGGCCGCCACGCCGGTCACCGTGATCAGCGCGGGCGTGAAGTCGATCCTCGACATCCGGGCCACCCTGGAGCGCTTCGAGACCTTCAACATCCCGGTCATCGGCTACCGCACCCGCAAGTACCCCGGCTTCTACGTCACCGACTCCGGCCACGAGATCAACTTCAGCGTCGAGTCGCCCGAGGAGGCCGCGCGGCTCATCGAGGCCCGCGACCGCCTCGCCCTGCCGCAGGCCGTCCTGATCGCCAACCCGGTGGACCCCGCCAAGCAGCTGCCGCCGGAGGAGCTCGACGGCATCCTGGAGCGCGCCTGGGCCGAGGCCGAGCGCCAGGGCGTCACCGGCAACGCCTCCACGCCGTTCCTGCTCGACCACATCCAGCGCGACACCCAGGGCCGCAGCCTGGAGGTCAACGTCGAGGTCTACCGGGGCAACGTCCGGCTCGGCGGCCAGATCGCGACCGCGCTGGCGGCCGCCGCCCGCAGCGGGGCCTGACCCGTGCTGGGGGTGCTCGGCGACCTCGTCGAGGACATCGTCGTCTGGGTCGACGGCCCGCTGCGGCACGGCACCGACTCCAGCGCCCAGGTCTTCCGGCGGCGCGGCGGCAGCGCGGCGAACGTCGCGAGCTTCGCCGCCGGTCAGTACCCGGCCCGGTTCATCGGCTGCGTCGGCGCCGACCCGGTCGGGGACGGCATCGTCGCCGAACTGACCGGGCACGGCGTGGACGTACGGGTCGCCCGGCGCGGCCAGACCGGCAGCATCGTGGTCCTGATCGACCAGGCCGGCGAACGGACCATGCTGCCCGACCGCGGCGCGGCCAAGCTGCTGGACCGGGTGCCGGACGAGTGGCTGGCCGGCCTGACCCACCTGCACGTGCCCGCCTACTCCTTCGACGGCGACCCGGTCGGCCGCTCCGCGGTGGACGCGCTGGTGCGGGTCCGGCGGGCGGGCGGCACCACCTCGGTGGACGCCTCCTCGACCGGCATGCTGGAGCAGTACGGGCGGGAGCGCTTCCTCGCCCTGCTGGCCGAGTTGGCGCCGACCTTCGTGTTCGCCAACCGGTCCGAGGCGGAGTACCTGGGCCTGCTGGTGGGCGGGCTGCCGGGGCCGGAGCGGGCCCGGCTGGCGGCCACCACCGTGGTCACCAAGGCCGGCGCCCAGGCGACCACCGTCGACGTGCCCGGGGACGCGCCGTTCACGGTGCCCGTGCCGCCGGTGAGCGAGGTGCGCGACCTCACCGGCGCTGGGGACGCCTTCGCGGCGGGATTCCTGGCCGGCTTCCTGGAGACCGGCGACCTGCACCTGGCCGCCGGCCTCGGGCACCGCAGCGCGGCCCGGGTGCTGGCCACGCCGGGGGCCTCGTTCGCGGAGCGGTGACCTCGGGGGCGGCGTCGGGCGGGATCGGGGCGGTGTCGGGGCGGCGTTGAGGCTGCGTCGGGGCTGCGTCGGGGTGGGCTCGGGGCGGCGTCGAGCTGACCGTGCGGTGGGCGGCCCCGTGCGTGGGGGCCGCGCGGCGGGGGGGGCGGGGGGCGGCCGCGACGGCGGCGCCCGGGTGCTGGCCGCCGCCAATGCCGCGCTGCCCCGCCCCTCCGGCCTGTACGAA